>CALGXU010000146.1 GCA_937935205.1 uncultured Rothia sp. | reverse complement strand
GATAGAAACAAAAGGATTCTCAGCCCAAAAGGGCCTTCTACAAGCATGAGAAAATAGCAGGGGAGAGGCCGGTATGTTCCGTCGCGACATCAGGGTGTCCGACGCGGAGCGAGGACGGGTTCCCTGTAGGAGTAAGGAACATACCGCCTCGACCCGTCGAGGCTATAAGAAAAGCCCCGCGACGAAGTCCGGGGCTTTTGGAGCGGCTGACGGGAATCGAACCCGCGTATCAGGCTTGGGAAGCGTGCGCTCTACCATTGAGCTACAGCCGCATCTTTTTCAGTGTATCGCGTCTGCTTGCCGGGGGTGAAATGTGTTGCGGCTGTTTGTGTGCTGGCGTCGGGGTTGAAATGTGATGTAGGACTGTGTGCTGGGGCTGGTGGAAGCCTGCACGTGGGTGGTGTTTGCCAGGTATCCTTTAAGCGTGCTTATTTCAGATCGCGATATTCGTCAAGAGATTGCTGATGGGCGCATCGTTCTTGAACCGTTCGATGAGTCGATGATTCAGCCTGCAAGTGTGGACGTGAGGATTGATCGTTTCTTCCGTCTGTTCGATAACCACAAGTACCCGCATATTGATCCTTCTCAGCCGCAGGAGGATTTGACGCGCCTGGTGGAGGTGGCTCCTGATGAGCCGTTTATTTTGCATCCGGGTGAGTTTGTGTTGGGTTCTACGTATGAGAAGGTGACTCTGCCTGATGATGTGGCTGCCCGTCTGGAGGGTAAGTCGTCGTTGGGTCGTCTGGGTCTTCTGACGCATTCTACGGCTGGTTTTATTGATCCTGGTTTTTCTGGGCATGTGACGCTTGAGTTGTCGAATGTGGCGACTTTGCCGATTATGTTGTGGCCGGGTTCTAAGGTTGGTCAGTTGTGTTTCTTCCGTTTGAGTAGCCCGACTGAGCATCCGTATGGTTCTGGTGCGTATGGTAACCGTTACCAGGGTCAGCGTGGTCCGACTGCTTCGCGTAGTTATTTGAATTTTCATCAGACGATGATTCCGACGGATGGTTCTGTGGAGTCTTAGTCTTTCCCGCTTTTGGGGTGCGGGCGTGCAGGCTGTGTGTTTGTGCGCCCGCGTTGGGCGGTTTTTCCGTCTGTTGTGCTCGTGCGTTCACTCGCGTGCGGGTTTTTATCTCTCACTCTCTAAGGATTTTTGATGAATCTGAAGCCTGTTGTTCTGCGTGTTGCTGGCGCGGAAGTTTCTTTGTATCTGATTGATATGTCGGACTCTTTTGTGGAGCGTTTTAAGAAGGCGTGGGAGCCTCTTGCTCCGGAGTTTTTTGATACTCCTGATGAGGCGTATGCTTCGTTGTCTCGTTTTGATCAGGTGATGCTGGTTCATGCGCCGACTGATGAGTCGGTGATGGATTTGGCGAATCCGTTGATGGGTTCGTTTGATAAGGTTTCGACGCTGCGTGTGGCTGATGATGATTCGGGTATGCAGGATCTGACGAGCCGTATTACGTTGGCGATGATTGAGCAGCTGGTTGGTCGCGGTGTGATGCTGCATGCGGCTGTTATCGGTGACCCTGAGTCGAAGCGTGCTGTGGCGCTGGTGGGTGTTTCTGGTAGCGGTAAGACGACTGCGTCGCGTTTCTTGGGTTCAAAGTTTGCGTACCTGACGGATGAGACTGCGATTATTTCGGATGAGGGTGTTGTGTCGCCGTATCCGAAGCCGCTGTCGGTGATTGTTGACCCTAATGCGCCGAAGGATCAGCAGAACCCGGTGGATCTGGGCCTGAACGTGGTTGATCGTGATGACCTCAGCTATGAGCTGTCGCGTATTGTGTTCATTTCTCGTGATGAGTCGGCTTCTGAGCCGTATTTTGAGCGTGTTCCGCTGCATGAGGCTCTGGTGTTCTTGAGTGAGCAGAGCTCGGGTCTGGCGCGTCACCCTGAGGGTGTTGTGTCGCTGGCTAAGCTGGTGGAGCGTTGCGGTGGCGTGTGGCGCCTGGTGTATTCGGAGGTTGAGGATACTCTGCCGCTGGTTCAGGATTTGCTGAATGGTGGTGAGCTGCCGAATGCTGATGAGGTTGAGAAGCTGGAGAAGTACACGGTTGAGGATCACCTGCCGGGTGTGTTCTTGAACGGTACGATTGCGGTGTCTCGTATGCCGGGTACTTCGGGTGTGCGTGTGGGTGAGGACGGCCCGTTCTTGCTGCTGTGTGACACTGAGCTGAATGAGCTGTCTGATTTTGCGGCGGAGTGCTGGCTGCAGGCTGAGGGCGACATTTCGTACGATGACTTGTTTGCGCGTTTGGCTGAGATTTTTGAGGGTCTGCCTGCGGAGGCGTATGACGAGAACCTGAGCGCTCTGGCGGCTGGTTCGATGCTGTGGGTCCGTGTGATTGATGATCCGCTGATTGATGACGCGACGTGGGCTCAGCTGACTAGCGATGAGGTTTTGGATGAGGAGGAGCAGCAGATTGCGCTGGATTCCTCTGAGGACGCTGCCTCTGACGATGAGGACGACGTGGTGGAGGATTAGCCACTGCGGCTCTCTGAGCTTCGTCTGATAGGCACTGCTTAAGCACGAAGGAGGGGCGGGTAGAAGATAATCTTCTACCCGCCCCTCCTTTTACGTTTGTGGGGGTGCAGGACGCTTAGCCCTGCGACGCCTTACTGGGCAGTCCCTTACTGTGCAGCCTTGTCACGGCGCTTCTGTTCACGCTTCTGCTCGCGGCGAGCCGCACGCATACGCAGCGGACCGGGTGCCTTCACCGGCAGTAGCAGGAGCAGACCCGCCACCACAACGATCAGAATACCGAGCACACCCCAAATCTGCGCGCCCATGATGCTCACACACAGACCGAACAGCATCGGCGCCAGGAAGCTCGTGGCACGACCGGTGGTCGAGTACAGGCCGAACAGCTCACCCTCAGTGCCGGGCTCAGCCAGGCGAGCCAGGAAGGTGCGGGACGCCGACTGCGCCGGGCCCACGAACAGGCACAGCAGCAAGGCGCATACCCAGAACACACCAGGCTGAGGGAAGAACAGTAGCGGGGTAGCCGCCAAAATAATGCCGACCAGCGAGATAACAATAATCGCCTTCGGGCCCAGGTAATCATCCAGGTAACCGCCCAGGATCGCGCCAACCGCGGCGACAGCGCTACCGGCAATACCGAACAGAATCACCTCGGAGGTGCTGAAACCGAACGTGCCCGCCGCGAGAATACCGCCGAACGTAAAAATACCGGACAGACCATCACGGAACACCGCCGAAGCAATCAGGAACCACAGGGTCTGCGGGGACGTCATCTTCAGCCGCTTAATGGTGCGCCACAGCGCCTTATAGGAGGCGAGCAGACCGCCCTGACGAGCCGGGGAGAGACGCTCCATACCGAGCTCCAGGAAACGCAGCTCGCGGGTGGGCAGCACCTCCGGCAGGAAGCGCTCGCGGGTGCGCATACGAACCAGCAGCGGCACGCAGAAGATGAGGCACCATGCGGCGGCGAACAGCGCGACCGCACGGATATTCAGGGCGTTCTCGGTGGTCAGGCCGAGCACCTCGGGGGTAAGCACAAAACCCCACAGCACCACAGCCAGCGCCAGGATGCCGCCAATGTAGCCGGCAGCCCATCCGGCGCCCGAAATCTTACCGATATTCTCCGGGTTGGAGACACGCGGCAGCACGGCGTTATAGTTCACGTACGCGAACTCGCTGAACACGCTCGCCGCAGAAATCAGGGTGACACCCAGCCACAGGTACTGCGGGGTGGGGCCCACGAAGAAGCACGCCGCCATCGAACCGACCAGCAGCATGGTGTTCACGCCGAGCCAGAAGATACCGCGGCCGGACTTATCGTTACGCTGACCGGTCACCGGCGCCAGAATAGCAATCAGGAAACCGGCAATGGTCAGACCCAGCGACAGTGCCGAAGAAGTCTCTTCGGGGGAGCCGAAGTAGCTGCTGGTCAGGTACACGGTGAAGATGAAGGTCGTCATAATCGAGTCGAAGCTCGACGAACCAACATCCCACATGACCCAGGACGCGACCGAGCGGCGGCTATTCGCGTGGTCAACGACCCTACGCTGAGCCTTCGTCTTAGGGCGGGGAGAAGAAATAGTCATAGTTGTGCTTTCAGATGCCGAGGTGGCGCTTCAGCCCAGCGGCGGCATGAAACCGGCTGAAGTAAGCGGGCGTGCTGAAGAGGGAACACCAGGCGGTACGTACCGAGCGAAGATACGTACCGCCTAGTTCATGAACTTTCGCGCGGAAGGCGCAAAGTCTTAGTTGAAGAAACGACGCTGCAGGCGAGCAATACCGAAGCTCACCACAGCACCCACGACGGAGGTCAGAACGGTCCAGAGGATGACCTGACGCAGGGTGTCTTCAGACTCGTGGGAAATGGCGGGAGGCTGGTTGCCGGTAGCCTTGGTCCAGGCTGCGCCCAGGCCCTTACCAACCAGGGCGGTTGCGCCCATGTTGATACCCGCAAGAGCAAGCTTAGCGACGGGGTTCATGTGTATCTCCTTAGCTGTATATGATGCGGCGTCTCGCCCCTGAACTCCTTCGGGCGGGGTGAGAAAAGAGCGCCACTCCCTAGCGTATAGGGTTTAAGGCGTTCGTGCCGCCTTGGAACCTCTCCGTCCCAAAATTGTACACCGTGCAATTCTGTAATTGGGCAGAAGAACGAAACAAAAAGCGACAAATTGGCACGAACCGCCAGACACGCCTACAATCGAACCTGGGCTTCCAGCCGCACCAAAACAGTGCGGACAAGGAACCCCGAACGACAGGGGAGCGCCACCGAGGCGCTGAGAGTGCTAAGCAGACCCTCGAACCTGATCCGGTTAGTACCGGCGTAGGGAGTCGAATTTCTTCTCAATGCCCTCGTCCATTAAGAGGGCGAGGACATTCCCCTTCCAACGAGGGAAGGACCACCAATGTCACAGAACGTAACCCCCGCCTCCCAGGCATCTACCCAGGCAGAGAAGAAGCCGAACCTGCGCTGGCGAGTCAATGAAATCGTCATCGCCGCAGTGATTGCTGTAGCCTGCGCCGTCATCTTCTGGATCTGGGACATCGCAGTCGGCCCCGCCGCCAAAACTGCACTCGTAGCAGCACCCGAATTCCGCCCCATCGTCGCCGGCGCATGGCTGCTCGGCGGCACCCTCGGCGGCCTGCTCATCCGCAAGCCCGGTGCGGCACTCTTCGGCGAAATCGTCGCAGCATTCATCTCCGTACTCTTCACCGGCGGCGCGTGGAGCGGCGAAATCCTGATCGCAGGCTTCTTCCAGGGCGTCGGCGCTGAAATCGCCTTCGCAATCTTCCGCTACCGCCGCTGGAACGCAACCGTCGCCCTCTTCTCCGGTGCGCTCAGCGGCCTGTTCATGGGCGTTAACGAAATCTTCATCTACTACCCCGACATGGAACCGCTCAAGGCAATCATCTACGTAGCATGCGCCGTCATCTCCGGTGCAGTCATCGCAGGCTTCCTGGCGTGGATTCTCGTGCAGAACCTCGCCAAGACCGGTGTGCTCTCCTCGCTGGCATCCGGCAAGACCAGCCGCTAACCACCAGCAACTAGCCACCAACTAGTCACTCACCACGAGTCACCACTCGGCACACTACAGCAGCCACACAAAAGGCTAAGGAACCATCATGGAAGCAACACCGCGCGGGGCGCGCATCGAGCTCAACAACTTCAGCTGGCACCACCCCGGACGCCCAGAACCCGTCATCAGCGGACTCAACCTCACCATCAACCCCGGTGAAAAAGTCCTGCTACTGGGCACCTCCGGCGCCGGCAAATCGACGCTCCTGCACGCCATCGCCGGTGTGCTCCACGATGACGACGGCGAATCCGCCGGCGGCACCATCACCATCAACGGGCAAGCACCCGCCGAAGCACGCGGTACCGCAGGCATGATGCAGCAGGACCCCGAATCCTCCATCGTCATGGCAACCGTCGGCAACGACGTCGCCTTCGGCCCCGAAAACCTGCGCATACCCCGCGAAGAAATCTGGGGCCGCGTCACCGAAGCCCTCACCGCAGTAGGGCTCAACGACCTGCCCCTCGACCACCCCAGCAGCGCGCTGTCCGGCGGGCAGAAGCAGCGCCTCGGCCTGGCGGGCATCCTCTCGATGCACCCCGGCGCCATGATCCTCGACGAACCCACCGCCAACCTCGACCCCTCCGGCGTGCAGGAAGTACGCGACAGCATCCTTGCCGCTACGGAGGCGACCGGCGCGACCCTGCTCGTCGTAGAACACCGCGTGAGCATCTGGGCGCCGCACATGGACCGCATTATCGTGCTCGGTGAAGGCGGCACCATCACCCACGACGGCGCACCCGACACCGTGCTCACCGAAGCACGCCAAGAACTCATCGACGCGGGCGTGTGGGTACCCAACTACGTGCCGCGCGCACCGCAGAACGCTACCGATGAGGTGACGGGCGGCGAGGCGCTACTGCGCGCCGAAAACCTCAGCATCACCCGCGCACAACCCACCCCCAAACAACGACGCGCACGCCGACGCACCATCAAACGCCTCGGCGACACCCCCGCACCCGCACCCACCGACCTGCCCGTACTGCGCGGCGGCATCAACCTCACCCTGCACGCCGGCGAACACCTCAGCGTGCTCGGACCCAACGGCGCAGGCAAATCAACCCTAGCCCTCACCCTCGCAGGGCTCCTCACCGCACCCGACGGCACCCTCACCGCCACCGACGCGCTGCGTAGCCACGACGGCAACCATGGCGACAGCAACCACGGCGACGAGCCCGCCCACTGGGACGTACCCACCTGGACCCCCGCCCAAATGCTCAGCCGCATCGGCTACGTCTTCCAAGAACCCGAATACCAATTCATCCGCGGAACCGTACGCGAAGAACTCGAACTCGGCCCCCGCCGACTCGCCGCACTTACCCGCACCCCCCTCGACGAAGACGACCTCACCGCCCGCACCAACACGCCCGCACAGCACCTACGCCTCAACCACCTCCTCGACGCCAACCCCTTCACCCTCTCCGGCGGCGAAAAACGCAGGCTCTCCGTCGCCTCCGCACTCGCCACCGCACCCAAAATCCTCATCCTCGACGAACCCACCTTCGGCCAAGACGCACGCACCTGGGCAGAACTCGTCGACCTCATCCGCGAACTCCTCGCAGGCGGCACCGCCGTCATCTCCATCACCCACGACGAAGACTACACCGCCGCACTCGGCGGCAACCACATCACCCTACCCGCCCTCACCACCCCCGGAAAGGAGAACGCATGAACACCGACTTCTTCGGCACCATCGACCGAACCAGCTACTTCAGCAACCTCAACGCCGGCGTAAAACTCATCGTCTCCTTCACCCTCATCATTGCCGCACTCATCGTGCGCGACCCCCTCACCTCCGGGATCCTCTTCGCCCTCGAACTACTCGGATTCATCCTCGTCGGATTCCGACCCGTCAACGTCCTCGCCCGATTCTGGCCCATCCTGATCGCCGTGATTACCACCGGCTGGTCCGTCGCCATGCTCAGCGCCAAAACCGGCGACGTGATCCTCAACCTCGGCTTCAACACCATCACCACCGACTCCGCCGCCGTCGGCGCAGCCATGATGATCCGCTCCCTCGCCATGGTCCTACCCACCCTCGCATTCGTACTCACCACCGATCCGACCGACCTCGGCGACTCCCTCGCACAAACCTTCAAACTGCCCTCCCGGTTTGTGCTCGCCACCGTCGCCGCCCTGCGCCTCGTCGGCATCCTCTTCGCCGAATGGAACGCCCTCGGCCAGGCACGACGCGCCCGCGGACTCGGCGCAGGACAATCCCTCATTGGACGCGCCCAGACCTTCGGCGGGCAAAGCTTCGCCCTGCTCGTGCAGGCTATCCGCCGCGGCTCTCGCCTCGCCATCACTATGGAGGCGCGCGGCTTCGGCGCGGGCGAACGCACCTGGGCTCGCGTACCCTCCTATTCGCCGCGTGACGTGCACGTGAGCATTGCAGCCGCCGTCATTATTGCTGTTGCATACGGTGCATCTATTGCGGCGGGTACGATCCAGTTCCTCTGGGGCTAGTTCGCTCTGCTCTGGACGTGGGTAGGGAGGCGCTTGTACTCTTCCTTCGCTCCTACAGGGAGGCGGGGTGCCGCATGTTTCCTCCGCGCCTACGCAGGGGCAACCGTCTCCCGGACGCTCCGC
>CALGXU010000145.1 GCA_937935205.1 uncultured Rothia sp. | reverse complement strand
GCCGCCCTCGCGACCCATACCGGACTGCTTCACGCCGCCGAAGGGAGCTGCGGCATTCGAGATAACGCCGGAGTTGTAACCGATCAGACCGAACTCCAGTCCTGCCGCCATGCGCGTAAAGCGCGGATGGTTGCTCGTGTACACGTACGCCGCCAGGCCGTACTCGGTGTCGTTGGCGAGCTTCAGGGCGGCGCATTCGCCCTCCTCGCCGTAGCCGCTGAACGTGGCAATCGGGGCGACGGGGCCGAAGATTTCTTCACGCCACACGCGCATCGAATCGGTCACGCCGGTCAGCACAGTGGGGGTTACGAAGTTGCCCTTGTTCAGGTTCTTAGGCATGCCGCCGGTGTTGCCGTAAACCTTCGAGTCCAGCTCGGGAATGTAACCGCCGCAGGCGAGGAGCGCGCCCTTACCCAGGGCGTCCTCGACCATAAAAAGCATGGATTCAACCGCTGAAGGTTGAATTAGCGGTCCACATTCGGTTCCGTCGATGGCTCCGTCACCCACGACGGTCGCCTCCATGCGCTCCACGAAGGCGCGGGTGAACTCTTCGGCAACATCCTCGTGCACGATGATTCGGTTAGCGGCGGTGCACGCCTCACCCATGTTTCGCATCTTCGCGGCGTAGGCGCCCTCAACGGCGGCGGGGATGTCTGCGTCCTCAAAGACGATGAACGGGGCGTTGCCGCCCAGCTCCATGGAGGTGCGCAGAACGTTCTGCGAGGCCTGCGCGAGCAGGGTGCGGCCCACGGCGGTGGAGCCGGTGAACGAGACCTTCCGCAGGCGCTCATCAGCCATCAGCGCGGAGACAACCTCGCCGGTGCGGGAGGTGGTCACCACGTTCAGCACGCCGTCCGGCAGGCCCGCCTCACGCATCAGGGACGCGAAGTACAGGGAGCTGAGCGGGGTCAGGGAGGCGGGCTTGAGCACCGCTGTGCAGCCCGCCGCGAGCGCCGGGGCAACCTTGCGTGCCGCCATGGCGAGCGGGAAGTTCCAGGGGGTGATAAGCAGGCAGGGGCCGACGGGGCGGCGTACGGTGGTGATCTGCAGCCCAGATTCGGGGGCGGCACCGGTGCGGCCGAAGTTGCGGGCGGCTTCTTCGGCGTACCAGCGCAGGTAGTTCGCGGCGTAGGCGACCTCGCCGCGGGACTGGTCGAGGGGCTTGCCCATTTCGAGGGTCATGAGTCGGGCGATGACTTCGGTGCGCTGCGTCATGAGCGTGTAGGCGCGGTTGAGGATGTCGGCGCGTTCGCGGACGCTGGTTGCCGCCCAGGAGGTGCGGGCGTCGCAGGCGGCGTCGAGTGCTTCGATGCCCTGTTCGACGCTGGCGTCGGCGACGTGCGCGAGGATTTGGCCGCAGGAGGGGTTGTGCACGGGGAAGGAGCCGTTGTCGCCGGTGACCCAGCTGCCGCCGATGAGCAGGTCGGTGGGCACGTAGAAGAAGGGGTAGGAGGGCCGCTCGTAGGGGTCGATGGGTTCGCGCTGCGGCATGTTGATGCTTTGCATGTGCGGTTCGGTGCGGCCGCGCAGCTGGGCGGACTTCGCGGCGGGCTTCGCGGCGGCGGAGCTTTCGGGTGAGGTGGTCATGGCGTGCCTTTCGGGTTGGGGCGGCCGGTGCGGTCGACTCTGACGCTTTTAATTCTAGTCCCGCGCGCTCCCCTACCCCCTCTCCCCACTCTGAAAGACCGCAGGCACGCCGAAGGGGGCCGCATCCGCATTGGATACGACCCCCTTCAGGTGGATTCTCACTCGGCGCGCGAGCGCCTAGCTAATAATCATGGGGCTGAGAATTATGGAAAGCGTTGCCCGGAAGGGATGCTCGGTGTTGCATCCGCGCTGCCCGGCACCCGTGCTCTCACCGCTAAGCGGCGGTGAGGCGGGCACTCAGGTGGACTAGGCCCACCGATTCTCTCAAATCCAGGACTGACGTGCCTCGATTCGAGTCAGCTCCAGAGGACCGCCATCGTTGGTACCGTGGAAGCGGCCGAAGTGTACGTACGGGCCGCGGTAGGCGCTGTGGTTGATGGGGCTGGAGTACTGGCCGTTGACCGTGTAGTAGAAGCTGTTCTTGTTCAGCACGATCTTGCAGTTCAGTGCCTGGCCGGTGGTGACCTTCTGACGTAGCTTCATGGTGTGCAGTACGCGCGGGCTGGTCTGCTTGGGTTCGAAGCAGAGAATCTGCGCTACGGAGCCGCCGTTGTAGTTGGGGCGGATGGCGAGCACGTAGGTGCCATCTTCCTGGTTTGCGGAGAACTTCTTACCGATGCCGAAGGGGCCGTCGTGTTCGCGACCGAAAGCAACATAGCCGTAGTGACCCGCCTGCTGCGGCAGTGCGCCGGTCCACTTCATGGAGAAGTCGAGGGTGTACTTGTCGCGGGTGGTGTAGTTCGCCAGCGGGCCAAGCAGCACGGATTCGTCATAGCGCTGGTTGTGCACGATGGCTGCGCCGGTCAGGTCGGGCATGTCCGCTGCGACGGAGGGGTCGGCGGGCAGCATGCCGTGGGGGCGCTTGCCGGTATTGATCTTGACGCTGGCATCGAAGGGGTCACCAATCACCCAGTAGGGGTCGGGGCACATGAAGCCCTTCACGCCCAGTGCCTTGTACTTTTCGTAGGCGGAGCGGCGGTGGACTTCCCAGACGATGACTGCCTTGCCGAGGCCGGTGAGGGTGCGTACGTTTTCCTCGCTCATGGAGCCGTGGGCTGCGCCGGTCGGCTTCTCGTAGTAGGGTACGCCGAGGGCGTCCACGTTTTCGTGGCGTGCCATTGCGGAAATCTTGTCGATGGGGTCGCCGCCGTCGAAGTAGCACCAGGTGCCGCAGCCTGCGGAGTTGGCGAGCTTCAGGTACTTGGAGGTGGGATTGAAGCCGCCGTTGCCGTCGCGGTACATCTTGATGACGGTGCGGCGCTGCAGGCCGCGTTCGGTGATGAACTTGACGAGGCCTGCCTGTGCGGGGCCGTCCTTCGCTTCGAGGAACAATACGACCTTCTTACCGCCGACGGAGGCGTATTCGCCGCCTGCGGGTACGGCGTCAACCGCTGCGATTGCCTCTTCGAGGGTGGGGATGTCGTAGAGGCCGGTCTTCTCACCGAGGTTCTTGCGCATGTTGACCTTGTGCTGGCGCAGTTCGGCGAGGGTGTGGCCGCGCACGTCCATGGATGCACCGGTGGTGCGCTTGATGTTGGTGTCGTGCATGCAGACGAACTGGCCGTCGCTGGTAGTGCGTACGGAAATTTCGACGGCGAGGGCGCCTCGGCGTACGGACTCTGCGTAGGCGTAGGCGGTGTGTTCGGGGCTGATGTTGCCGGCACCGCGGTGGGCGATGAAGAATTCATCAGTCTTGTAGAGCAGCTGGTGTGCGGGGGAGCCGCTGTGTACTGCCGCGAGCTGTGCGCGGGTGCTGGCTGCGGCGTGGGCTTCGCCTGCCTGGAGCATGAGGGCGGCGGGTGCCAGTGCGGAGGCACCGATGAAGCCGCGGCGGCTCAGATTCTTAGAGGTCTTCGGGAATGCAGTCACCGTAGTGGTCCTTTTTTCGTTTATGAGTTGAGCGTAATGTGTGTGGTTGGTCATTGAAGTTTTGGTTTATAGCTGAGGGTCCGGGTTCTCTCAACTCAAACTGCAACTCTATGTAGCATAACGATTTTTTATCGGTAATTCACTGCGTTCACAGGCAAATAGGGTATTATGTGCGCCTCATTCTTACCCGCAGTGTCATGCGGGTGAATGTGTTCCTCCTTTTCCGCCGCTTTTAATAGCGGCATTTCATGCGGCGTTAAAAAATTTCTCGCGTAACGAAAAAGGCCGCGCCTGTAGACCGTTTGAGCCTGCAGGACGCGACCTTTTGCGTTAAGTATTTTCGCGGGTTTTCACCGCGGTTGAAGCTGAGCTATTTTTCGCTGGTTCAGCTTACTTCTTGGATGCCTGAGCGACGCGGTCACCGGCTGCGACGGGACGGCGGGACTCAGAGTCCTTGGAGATGTTGAACTTCGCGGTGTTGGTGATCATCACCATAGTTTCCTTGGAGGGGATGCGACCCTCGATAGCTGCCCAGTCCACCTCGATGATGGGGGCGCCTGCCTCAACCTTGTCACCTACGTTAGCGATCTTGGTGAAACCGTCGCCGCCGAGCTCAACGGTGTCGATACCGATGTGGACCAGCACCTCGCCGCCGTTTTCGGTGCGTAGCATGAATGCGTGCAGGGTGTCCTGAATCAGTGCGATGGTGCCTGCAACGGGTGCGACGATGGTGCCTGCGGTGGGGTTCACTGCGTAGCCGTCGCCCATAACGCCCTGAGAGAAAACGGGGTCGGAGACTTCGCTCAGCGGCAGGTACTCGCCGGTAACAGGTGCGACGTAGACGTCTGCGGACGATGCTTCCTGTGCGGCAGCTTCCTTCTTCTTCTTGCCGAAACCGAACATATATGCTCCTTCTGGTCGTGTGGCGCTATGAATAGCGTGTATTTGTAGCGCTGATGCGTCCGCGTCGGATGCGGGCGTCGTTGCCTTCTTCGTTTCACACCGGGCGGCACCTGCCTGAATTGCAGGGTTCGCACACTCCGGTGCATATGCACTCAGAATACAACACCTGAACCCGCAGCTCACGAGCTGAGGGTCATTCGACTCGAATTCTGCAAATATTCCGCAAATCTGGAACTTCAACTCACACTTCTGCACTCTTGAGGTCACGAGTACACTTAGTGAAGGACTGGCACCCTCCCCCGAGCCGGTGCCGATAAGAGAAAAGGCTGAACTGATGACTGAAGCGGCTGAGACCGTTCTTGAAGTATTTATTCCGGGCCCCGGCGAGAACCCGGAGGATCCGCAGGATATGGAGCGTTCCATCTTCCTGGGTGCCGCGCAGGAGGCGCTGGATTCGGGCGTGGACATTGAGGTGTACTCCACCGACTCCTACCCTTCCGCATTTGAAGAGTGCGCACCGGTCGCCGAGCAGATTGAAATGAACGGCCGAGAGGTTCTGCCGCTCATGCTCGTCAACGGTGAGGTTAAGGTGTCCTTCGCGTACCCGACCGCCGAGCAGATTAAGCGCTTCTCCCGCGCCC
>CALGXU010000144.1 GCA_937935205.1 uncultured Rothia sp. | reverse complement strand
AGGGTAAAGCTAATGGGTGCTGAACACCTTATTTATTGCCCTATGTTTCTTAGGTTCACCTTTCATGACGCGGGGCGTGAAATATTACGTCATATTCTTCGTCGTTTGGGGGCTCCGAAGATGCACTCCGCCGGTTGCCCCGCATCGGGGTCTGAGTAGGGGGTTGTGGGTGCTATCCCTCTCTCTTCTGTGGGGTTTCGCGGGGGTGAAGAGGGCTCTGGGGTATCCTTGCTAGGTACTCGAAAGCGCTCCGCGCCCCGTATTTGAGGGGTTTTTCGGTGCGTGAACTGTGGGGAGAAGAGGGTTAATGAGCTGGTTGGCAACTATTCCGCTGCTGCTTTTTGCGGTCGTGTTGGCTTTTGGCCCGGGCTATGCGATGGGCTGGGCGTTGCGTGTTCCTGCACGTCTGCGCGTTTTTTATGCGCCGCTGCTGACTTTTGCTCTGGTGGCTGTCTCTGCGATTGTGCTGGGTAAGACCGGCATCCCGTGGAGCCTGATTTCTTTCGTGCCGGTCGCCGCCGTGATGGTGGCTGCCGCCGCGGGTGTGATGCACCTGGTGGGCCGCCGCTGGCCCTCCGCCGTACCCGACGCCTCCAGCGAAGCGGCAGAGAACTGGGCGGGTAACACTGTGCCCCTCGCCTGGCCCGTTATCGGTGCGGTGCTGGGTGGTTTCTTGACCCTGCACGCAACCCAGCATATGGTCTTTGGTCCCGAGGCGTTCTCGCAGACCCTCGATAACTCATTCCATATGAACGCGATCCGCTGGATTCAGGAGCACGGTGATGCCTCCAGCCTGACCATGGGCGCGGTTGCCGCCGCGAATCAGGAACCTACTTTTTATCCTGCGGGCTGGCACGATTTCGTGTACCTGATTTACAGCACGACCGGCACGAGCATCGCTACGGCAACCATTGTCATGATTCTGCTGGCGGCGGGCATTATTTGGCCCTGCTCCCTGGTGGCAATGTGCTTGAGCATTCCGCATCTGCGCCCCCTGCAGGCGCTCGCTATTCCGGCGCTGACCTGCGGTTTCTTTGCGTTCCCCGGCCTGCTGCTGTTCTGGGGTGTGCTGTTCCCGAACCTTCTTGGTTACGCCCTGCTCCCTTCGTTCGTGGCGTTGCTATTGCACATGATTCAGCTCATTGCGCGCCGCGAGTACTCCTTTGTGCTGTCCCTGTCGCTGACGATTCTGGTGGGTCTGGGCGGTTTGGCGCTGGTACATCCGAATGCTGTGGTTTCTGCCGCCGTGTTTGCGGTGCCCATGCTCCTGGGCGGCGTGGTGCAGGTGCTGCGTGCCCGCGGCGCATCCACGCGTGAGCGTCTGGTGGGTACCGGCGTGCTGGTGGCGTTCATCGCCGGATGTGTCACTATCTGGCTGGCATTGCGCCCGAGCGAGGAAGCCAGCGACCTGTGGACCGCCATCATGAGCGAAGGCGAGGCGGTCTACCAGTTCCTGTTCCTGGGCCTGGAGAACGCAAACCCGCTGGGTGGTAATTTTGCTCCCGCATATCTGCTGGGTTTCTTGGCGCTGTGGGGTGTCGGCTACCTGCTGTATAAGCGCCGTAACCTATGGCTGATTGGTAGCTGGATGCTGGTCGGCTACATGTGGATTATTGCGGCTTCGGTGCCGCGCGGTGACTTCCGCCTGCTGATGGTTGCTCCCTGGTACACCGACCACTTCCGCCTGGCGGCTCTGGTGGTGTTCCCTGCAGTGCTTCTTGCCGGTATTGGCCTGGGCGGTGCCGTGGAGGGCCTCTTCGTGCGCATCATGCACGCTATTCCGCGTGAGAAGCACGCGAAGGTCGCCCCGGCAATGATGGGCGCCTCCATGGTGCTGGTGCTTGTGGTCGCGGGCCTGTCCTCGCGTACCCCCGCAATGCACGATGCGACCCTCGAGGTGGCGAAGAGGTACCAGGTGACCCCGACCTCCGACATCCTGAACCAGGATGAGATGAACGTCATTAACGAGATCCAGAAGATCGTTCCCAAGGGCGACGTCATTGCGAATAACCCCTGGGACGGTAGCGCCTACATTTACGCGCTGGCTGACCGTCACCTGACCAGTTACCACTTCGAGTTCCAGACCTCCCCGAAGTATGAGGCAATCCTGAAGGATTTGAAGGATGCCCGCACGAACCCGGAAGTCTGCCGCGTCGTGAACGAGTACAACGTCCACTGGTACGTGCACTTGGAGAACCAGGGCAACTTCGGTCCCTCCCAGCAGAAGAACTATGACGGCATGGTTGCTGCTATCGGTACGGATGTTTTGACCCCGGTGTACTCTTCGGGTCCGATGACTCTGTACCGTATTAGCGCGTGCGATAACTAATGCGATAACTAAACGGTGTCTCAGCGCTCCTACGGGGTGCACGCATCTGCAGAAATTTGTGCAGTGGTCTGCATTCTGGCGCTAAATCTGAGATACTGCGGAACCACTGATATGATGAAAGCCGGTATGTCCACTAGGGCATACCGGCTTTCACACGCACGGTAAGACACATTCGTTAGGAGGGGTAGCTGCCCTATGGGTTCTCCCACATCGCCTCTTACCCCCCGCACGTATCCTCGTACGCTGGTGATTATGCCCGCATGGAACGAGGAAGAAGCGCTGCCCGGCACTATTACTGAGCTGCAGGAGACGGTGCCCTACGTGGACCTGGTGGTGGTCAATGACGGCTCCACCGACAATACCTCCGCTGTGGCTCGTGAGGCGGGTGCTTTTGTGATTGACCTGCCCTACAACATGGGCGTGGGTGCCGCCATGCGCACCGGCTACAAGTACGCGCAGCGCATGGGCTATGACTACGCCATGCAGGTGGATTCGGACGGTCAGCACCACCCCGAGAGCATCCCCTCGCTTATCGAGGCGGTTGAGGATTACGACATCGTGGTTGGTTCCCGCTTTGCTGATGGTGCGGTGGACTACGAGGTGTCGGGTCCGCGTAAGTGGGCAATGAGCCTGCTGTCGTTCCTGTTTACCCGCGCGGCGGGTACCCCGTTCACGGATGTGACCAGCGGTTTTAAGATCGCTAACCGCCGCGGTATCGACTTCTACTGCCGTAACCTGCCCGCCGAATACCTGGGTGACACGATCGACATCACCGCCATGGCGATTAGCAACGGTTTGCGGGTGCGTCAGGTTCCGGTGCATATGCGTGAACGTCAGGGAGGTACCCCCTCCTCCGGTCCGCTGAAGTCTGCTGTCTATCTGGTTCGTTCACTGTTTGCCTACGGCATTTCGGTGAGCCGCCGCCCCGAGGAGAAGTAGCCGTGAGCGCCAGTGTTTTCTTCTTGATTCTTGCCATTCTGGTTTGCACTTTCGTGGTGATTCAGGTGCGTCACCAGCGCATGAAGGAGCGGTACGCCGCCCTGTGGCTGATTATTGGTGCCGTCATCATTGTGCTGGGTGCTTTCCCGACTCTTCTGAATGGTGTGGCGCGTTTTGTGGGCGTCGCCTTGCCGGTGAACCTGCTGTTCCTCCTGTCGATTCTGCTGCTGATGGGTGTGAGTATTCACCTGACCCTGGAGCTGTCGCGCCTGTCGGAGAAGACCCGCATCCTGGCTGAGGAAGTCGCCATTTTGAAGGCGCTTCAGGAGCAGCCGGAGGGCGCCGCCGGTGCGAAGAAGCGTAACCAGCAGGATTCTTAAAAGCTTTACTGTCGAGACTTTCCATTTTTGTGAGTTGGAGTAATACCTCATGACCGTTGATATTCTGTTCCCCTACTACGGCGACGTCG
>CALGXU010000143.1 GCA_937935205.1 uncultured Rothia sp. | reverse complement strand
TTGAATCTCGTAATTAACGCTATTTTACAGTATTTTCGGAATGCATAGGCCTCGGACCGCTCTAAATATCCACTTGGAAATTCTACAAAAAGAGTTACATTGACGAGCTGACCCGCCCGAACCCGGACGACCCGACCGGCAAGTCCACCATGCGCCGCGTGGAAGACGTGCTCGACGTCTGGTTCGACTCCGGCTCCATGCCCTACGCGCAGGTGCACTACCCCTTCGAGAACCAGGAATGGTTCGAGAACCACTACCCGGCAGACTTCATCGTCGAGTACATCGGTCAGACCCGCGGCTGGTTCTACGTGCTGCACGTACTGGCGACCGCGCTCTTCGACCGCCCCGCGTTCAAGAACGTCATCAGCCACGGTATTGTGCTCGGCTCGGACGGTCAGAAGATGTCCAAGTCCCTGCGTAACTACCCGGACGTCTCCGAGGTCCTCGACCGCGACGGCTCCGACGCGATGCGCTGGTTCCTGATGTCCTCCCCGATCCTGCGCGGCGGCAACCTGATCGTGACTGAGCAGGGCATCCGCGAGGGTGTTCGCCAGGTCATGCTGCCGCTGTGGAACGTCTACCACTTCTTCGCCCTGTACGCTAACGCCGCCAACAACGGCGAAGGCTACAGCGCAAAGCTCAAGTACGACTCGCAGCACGTGATGGACCGCTTCATCCTCGGCAAGACCCGCGAACTCATCGAGCAGGTCACCGCAGCGATGGACTCCTACGACATCTGGAACGCCTGCGAATCCCTGCGCCAGTACGCCGACGCACTGACCAACTGGTACGTGCGCCGCTCCCGCGAGCGCTTCTTCAACGAAGACACCGACGCATTCGACACCCTCTACACCGCACTGGTGACCGTGTCGAAGGTCGCCGCGTCCCTGCTGCCGCTCAGCAGCGAGGAAATCTACCGCGGCCTCACCGGTGAACGCTCCGTGCACCTGGCTGACTGGCCCGAGGCATCCGCCTTCGCTGACGAGTCTGACCTGCTGGCTCTCATGCAGACCGTGCGTGAGGTCTGCTCCGCCGGCTCGGCACTGCGCAAGGAAAAGAAGATCCGCGTGCGCCAGCCGCTGCAGAAGATGACCGTGGCGATCGCACCCGAGCAGTTCGCTGCCCTGGGTACCGCTTTCGGTGAGAAGGGCGCAGAGTACTTCGCGAACATTGTCGAGGACGAGCTGAACCTGCGCCAGGTGGAGCTGGTCAGCGCCGACACCGTCGACCCCGCCGACTACGGCATCTCCCAGCAGCTGAAGGTCAACGCACGTGCGGCAGGCCCGCGCCTGGGCAAGCAGGTGCAGGTTGCCATTAAGGCTTCCAAGTCCGGTGACTGGACCGTGACCGAGGACGGTACCGTCCTGGTCGGCGTGGCAGCTCTGGACGGCGGCCTGGCTCTGGAAGAGGGCGAATTCGAGCTGGCAACCGTGGTTGCCGCTGACGCTGAGGGTGCTGAGCACACTGCGGCTGCGGTTCTGCCCGGCGGCTTCCTGGTCCTCAACATTGAGCTGACCGACGAGCTGGTTGCCGAGGGTATCGCCCGCGACACCATCCGCGCTATTCAGCAGGCACGTAAGGACGCCGACCTGAACGTTGCGGACCGCATCAACCTGAGCATCGCGGCGCCGGAGAAAACTCTGGCAGCTCTGCGCGCCAACGAAGCGCTGGTGACCGGCGAAACCCTCGCCGTGTCCCTGCAGCTGAGCGAAGCAGCCGAGCTGAGCATTAGCGTAGCCAAGGCATAAAACGCCTGAACCGTACGGCCGTCCCGCCCCCTTAGTTGGGCGGGGCGGCCCGTCGTCTATCCCGCCGCACGGTTATCCCGCCGCACGGTGGGCCCCTGCCGGCACTGGCCGGTTATCCCAGTCCGGCTATCCCAGTGAGGAGAACAATGAGCGAGAAGAATTACCCCGCAATTCCCGACCCCGAGGGCGTGGAGCGGGTCTACGGTGAACTGCTGGCGCGAGCACCCGAAAACAAGATGGCGCCGCGCCTGGACGCCGTGGCGCGCGCCGTCGAAATCCTCGGCAATGTGCACCGTGCCGCGCCGGTCATCCACATCACCGGCACGAACGGCAAGACCAGCACCGCCCGCATGATTGAGGCGCTGCTGCTCGGCCACGACCTGCGCGTGGGCCGCTTTACCAGCCCGCACCTTGAAAGCGTCACCGAACGTATCTGCATTAACGGCGCGCCCGTACCGGACGCCACCTTCGTGCGCATTTGGGAGGAAATCGCCCCCTACCTGCAGATTGTGGACGCGGAGATGACCTCCCGCGGCGAGCCCGCCCTGACCTTCTTCGAGTCCGTTACCGTGCTCGCCTTCGCGATTTTCGCGGACGAGCCGGTGGATGTGGTGGTGCTCGAGGTCGGTATCGGCGGCACCTGGGACTCCACGAACGTTGCCGACGGCGTGGTTTCCGTGGTCACTCCGATTGGTCTAGACCACACCGACATGCTCGGCGAAACCCTCGCCGAGATCGCGACCGAAAAGTCCGGCATTATCAAGCCCGGCGGCTTCCTGATTTCTGCCGCCCAGGACCCGGAAGCGGCGGACGTGCTGCTCACCTCCGCCCGCGAGAAGGAAGCATCCTTCGCCTTCGAGGGCGTGGAGTTCGGCGTGGTCTCCCGTGAGCTTGCGGTCGGCGGTCAGCTGCTGAAGACGCAGGGACGCACGTTCCATTATGACATCAGTGCAGAGGCATGGCTGGCCGGGGACAGAGCCGGACAGTTCCACATTGACGGCCATGCCGACCTCGGCTTCCCGCTTCTGGGCGACACCGTACAGCTGGCAGCCACGGCGTTCCTGCACCGTTCTGCAGCATCGTTCTACATGGAGCAGTTCCACAGCAAGCATTACTGGTGGGACAATCATCTCGACCAGCAGATTCATTCACGCATCCTGGGCGAGTTCTCCCTGAAGAAGACACGCACCCGGCTGCGTGTAGGCTATGATGTGCTGAAGAACTACACCTATTTCGGAATCCAAAACGACCGGACAAAAAGCGGTGACAACTACCTTGTACAACACAATGCGT
>CALGXU010000142.1 GCA_937935205.1 uncultured Rothia sp. | reverse complement strand
TGAAGTCCACGATCGCGGTTCTGGTTGGTTTGTCGGTACGCCGCGCCTTCCCGTCCCTGGCTTCTGCCCAGCGTTAAAGGCACACAATGTGCCGCACGAGAGGATAGCTATGTTTTTTCGCCGCTCCACGCGCCAGCCTGCACCGCAGCAGGTGCAGGGCGAGCAGGCGGTGAGCGCCTCTACCAGCATGCCCGCCCTTGAGCTTGAATCGGTGAGTGTTTTCACCGAGCTGCCCGAAGGCGGGCATCGCCGTATCCTCAAGGATGTGAGCCTGCAGTTCACGGCGAAGCGCACCGCGGTGCTGGGTCTGAACGGTAGCGGCAAGTCCACCCTACTGGGGCTTTTCAATGGGCTCACCCACCCGGATGAAGGTATTGTGCGCGTGAACGGTGTCGACACCCTGGAGGCACCGAGCCGCGGCTCGACGGGCGCTCGCGGTAATTCCCAGGGCGCTTTTGAGGGTGTGGGCATGCTCTTCGCCCAGCCGGAGGCGCAGCTGATTATGCCCACCGTTGCCGAAGATATTGACCTGAGCCTGCGCCGTGCCGCAGCCGTTGAAGGTAGTGCCCTCAGCGGTGAGCAGCGCCGCGAACGGATTCGTGAACTGCTCCGCGAGCGCGGCCTCGAGCGTCTAGAGGACCAGAGCGTTTTCACCCTCTCAGGAGGCGAAAAGCAGCTGGTCGCTCTCACCAGTGTGCTGGCGGCGCGCCCGCAGATTCTTCTGCTGGATGAGCCGACCACCCTGCTGGATTTGCGTAATCGCGCGCGGTTGCTGAAGCATTTGGAGTCGCTGGATCAGATGCTGGTGCTCAGCACGCACGACCTGGATTTGGCGGCGTCCTGCGATGAAGCCGTAATTATTCATGATGGGCATCTGCTCGCTCAGGGGGATGCGGGGCAGCTGGTGCGGCAGTACCGCACGTGGTGTGCCGAGGGGTTCCCCAACGAGGGTGCTACCGAAGGTCTGGATTCGTCAGGAGGCGCGCATGGGCGCTAACACGCCGCGCGTGAATCCTCGCCCCGCCTCCCAGGGCTCGGATTTCAACCCCGGTACTTTGCTGGTGGGTTTCTACCAGCCGTTGAATACGCCGGTGCATCGGGCGCCGCTGTGGCTCAAAGGCACGCTCTTCTTTGGGTTGTTCCTGCTGTTGGCGGTGACCGGCTGGCAGGTGGCGCTGGTGGCTTTGGTGGCGTCCACGCTCTGCGCGTTGTGGGCTGGTGTGCCCGCCTCCCAGCTGTGGCTGGTGGTTCGCACGCTGTCTCTGCTGCTACTGATTATGGTCGGCTATTACGTGTTTACGGGCCAGTACGCCTCCGGTGCGGATGCTATCGCGACCATGCTGACGGCTTTCTACGCTTCCCGCGCTCTGCTGGTGAGCACTCCCCTGCCTGTTCTGATTGATGGCTTTGTGAAGCTCTGTTCGCCGCTGCGTTTCGTGGGTCTTTCCCCTGAGCGTCTGGGTCTGCTGATTGCGTTGATGGTCCGGTCGATTCCGGCGCTCATGGACCGTTGGGGTGCGTTGCGCAGGGCGGCGGTGGCGCGTAATCTACCCAAGCGCATGTATTGGCGG
>CALGXU010000141.1 GCA_937935205.1 uncultured Rothia sp. | reverse complement strand
CTTAGAAACTTCTAAGCGATGTTTTACACACTAGGTCCTTTAGGGGGTCCCTTAGGGAACTTTGAATCACTCTCAAGCGTCCTTCTGGCTGCAAAAGTGACCAAAAGACCTCCTAAAATTGCACTTAGAATTGATACTGGATTAAAGAACTCCCCGTCTCTGGCAAATGAGATAATCACCCAGAACACCGGAACAATAGTGAGAAAAAATCCTAGTGTAAATATATTCTTCGTACGCATTGGACCTCTCCCAGGTTAAAGAGTGAGAGTGCAGGACACTGCTGCAACAGCTAGCGCAGCGGCAATTACTGCCGGACCTCCAAGGGCTTTTCCAAAACCACCAACGCATGCTGGCCCTAAAGCTCTTGCAATCGTGGAAGCAGCTAGCCCCCAATTCCAAGCAGAAATTGCGGTTGTGAATGCATTCCCACGTCACATAGTGACATATCTTACGTCACTACTTAGCAGTCTATCGGAGAGTCTCGTCAGATGCACCATGTAAATTGACACTACATGAAAAATATGACTCTTCTGTCATGCACGCTCTCAGTGGCGGGTCCACTGCCGCATCTAATCGCGCGGTCGAGGCCCATGATGATAACCACCATGCCGGCATACTCCGGAACGGACCGAATTTGGGCATAAAAATACCCGGCAGGTGACGCCGTGGGGCGTCCTGCCGGGTGGTAGAAACCTACCGCGGTTCTTCCTCTGGATTGGAACCGATAATCACCGCCGCACCCCATACGGGATAGCGGACGGTTGGGAGATCGTGGAGATGCGGGGAATCGAACCCCGGTCCGATGTGGCGTCAACGGGGCTTCTCCGTGCGCAGTTTATGCGAACGCTACTTTTCGGCTCCGGTACTTGCATAAACACATATACCGACGAACCTAGTCACGTAAAAGTCCCGCCAGCCCCCGCAACAAGGGCTAGCAGCAGTGGCCTTTTAAGTCGATGCCGGTAACTGAGCCAAAGGCATGCTCAGGCCGACAGACGGCAACTCGCGCTTAGGCAGCGAGTGCGAAGTCAGTGCGCTTAGATTCTGCACTTAATTTTTTGCAGAGGGCGTTAACGAGATAACCCTGCATCCTCGGCACGCTTCACCCATCTCAACTCACATCGTCGAAACCGATCATCCCCCTATGCTTTTATCAAAAAGCCCACCGTCCTCTGAAAGTTTTCCTCAACATACCTTGATGCCGCGGTGCCATTCAAACACGGTAGAGATTCAGTATATCTAAGATGTTTAACGGCGTGCAAGTCCTCCACCCCGCACACGCGGCACACTCACTGACAGAGAATACCTGTGCAGAACCCGGAGAGCGCGCATCCACCGCACACACCCTAATCAACGGCGGGCACAGCAAACGGGGTGAGGCACCCCAGAAAATCTGGGAGCCTCACCCCGTTCGCGTACCGCACTGGGTAGCCAAAATTAGGCAGTCAAAATTAGGCGGTCAAACCTTAGCGGTGAGCCGGAACAGTCATGCGGTTGTTCGGGTTGTCACCCACCTGGCAGACCACGTTACCGTGGCCGTCATCGGTACCAACTTCAAGGCACTTCTCAGCAGTCTGGAAGAAAGAAATGTATACGAAAAGCATGCAAATCGAAATCAGGACCGACACCGCACCGGTGATAATACCGGTCAGCGCGAATGCCTTACCTGCGCCAATTTCCTTAGTCTTCTTCAGGGACAGCGCACCCAGAATAATCGCGGCAATACCCAGCAGAATACCAAACACGACGAAGCCGGTCAGCACAGCCGCAATACCGAGAATCATCGCTGCCAGCGCCATGCCGGGAGCCTTCTTCGTCACGGGAGCCGCGTACGGGTAACCCGCGGGCTGGCCGTAACCGTAAGCATCCTGCTGGGGCTGCTGCTGGTAAGAGTTCTGCTGGTAGTTGTAGTCAGCGGGCTGAGCCTGGTAGGAGGCGTCCTGACCGTAACCGTACTGCTGCTGCTGAGCGGGCTGAGCCTGGTAAGAAGCGTCCTGGCCGTAGCCGTACTGCTGCTGAGCGGGCTGCGCCTGGCCGTAGGTGTTCTGGGCCGAAGCACCCTGAGCCGCGTTCTGGCCGTAAGCATTCTGAGAAGAAGACTGCGCACCGAACTGACCGTACTGGTTCTGCTGGGTCGAGTTCTGCTGAGCGGTGTTCTGCTGAGTCTGGCCGTAGCTGTTCTGAGCGGATGCGCTCTGACCGTAATCCTGGCCGTAAGTATTCTGCGCTGCAGGAGCCTGGCCGTAATCCTGACCGTACGAGCTCTGGGCGGAAGAATTAGGCTGCTGAGCAGCGTAGGGGTTCTGCGCGTTCCCCTGGTTGTTTCCGTAGTTATTCTCAGACATCCGTCGTTCTTTCCTTCACAGTTGCAGCGAACAATTTATACTCGCCCAACGCACCATTGCGCGCTGAGTTCGGTTCCATTATATAAATAAGCCGTTATCTGGGTCATCTGTGAAGTCCAAGATTTCAGATTCAGCCCCCAGAATCCACCAATCGGGCAGATTCAGCGCCGAAAAAGAGCAAGGGACCGAATAGTTCAACACTATTCGGTCCCATAACGCTTCAAAGACTCAGCGCGACTTAGCGGCGCAGAGTACGGTACTCATCAGGGTCCAAAGTCTGAGTATGACCATTCACAGTGCACACGTAGTTGCCGTTCGAGTCCTGCACAGCATGCTCAGCGCACTCGCTGAGCATACCAATGCCAATCAGGCCCAGAATCAGCATGATAACAGCACCAATCATGCCCAGCGCACCGGTGACAATACCACCAATCGCCATGCCCTTACCGGAGGCGGTACCGTTCTTCACCTTCACCAGGGCAACAATACCCAGGATCACGCCAACCAGGCCCAGCGCGCCGCCGAAAATCAGCCAGCCAGTCAGCAGACCAATAATACCCAGAATCAGCGAGGCAATCGCCAGCGCCGAGCTCGGGGTCGGCTGGTAGCCGGGGTAGCCGCCCTGCATGTTGTATGCGGGTGCCTGCTGCGGTGCGGGAATGAACTCGCCCGGGTTCTGCTGGTAGTTCGGGTTCTCAGACATGTGTCTCCTCATAAAGTATGGTGCTCGCGGTACGCCACGAATTTCCAACCATTATACGCGAGGAAACGCACCCGGGCCCCAGCCACAGACCCCAGCTAGATAGGCCCCGTCTAGATAGGTCCCGGATAGCTAGGGACCGGCTAGACAGGGCCCCGCCGCCGTTGCCTCAGCTCTAGCCGAGGTTGCGGTAACGCATCGCGCGGCGCGCCTCCAGGTCATCCTGACGCTCACGCAAAGCCTGACGCTTATCGTACTCACGCTTACCGGTCGCCAAAGCAATCTCAACCTTCGCACGACCATTCGAGAAGTACAGCTTCAACGGAACCACCGTGTAACCGGTCTCCTTCAGCTTCTGCGCCAACTTATTAATCTCAGAACGATGTAGCAGCAGCTTACGGCGACGACGAGCCGCATGGTTCGTCCACGTACCGTAACCGTACTCCGCAATATGAATACCCTCGAGCCACATCTCGTTATCGGTCACCTGGCAGAAACCATCCACAATGGACGCCCCACCATCACGCAGAGACTTCACCTCAGTACCCAGCAGAACGATGCCCGCCTCATAGGTATCCACAATGTTGTAGTTGTGGCGAGCCTTCTTGTTCTGGGCAATAATCGCGTTATTCGGGTCCTTCTTCGCGTCTTTCTTCTTTTTCTGAGCCATCACTCAATCCTTATACGTCTTAGCTCTCTTCAGCCGCGCGCCCCGAAGCACGCCAGCGAATACCAGCATCAATAAAGGCGTTCAAACCGCCATCCAAAACATTAGAGGTATTACCCTCCTCATAGCCGGTACGCAGATCCTTCACCATCTGGTACGGATGCAGAACATAGGAGCGCATCTGGTCCCCCCAGCTTGCCTTAATGTCACCGGCAAGCTCCTTCTTCTTCGCATCCTCCTGCTCCTTACGCAACAGCAACAGGCGAGACTGCAGCACGCGCAAAGCCGCCGCACGGTTCTGCAACTGCGACTTCTCATTCTGCATCGACACCACAATACCGGTCGGCAAGTGAGTCATACGTACCGCCGAATCCGTCGTATTCACCGACTGACCACCCGGGCCCGACGAGCGGAACACATCCACCTTAATCTCAGACTCGGGAATCTCAATAGCATCCGTCTGCTCAATCAGAGGAATCACCTCAACCGCCGCGAACGAGGTCTGGCGGCGGCCCTGATTATCGAACGGCGAAATACGCACCAGGCGGTGAGTACCCGCCTCCACCGACAGGCGACCAAAAGCGTACGGCGCGTTCACCTCAAAGGTCACCGACTTCAGGCCCGCCTCCTCAGCGTAGGAGGTGTCCAGAACCTTCGTCGGGTAGCCGTTCTTCTCCGCCCAACGCAGGTACATGCGCAGCAGCATCTCCGCAAAATCAGCAGCGTCCACGCCACCGGCGCCCGAACGGATCGTCACCACAGCCTCACGCTGATCGTACTCACCCGACAGCAACACCAGCACCTCAAGCTCTTCCAGCTTGGCGCGGATCTCACCGCACTCACGCTCAGCATCCGCGAGCAGCTCGGCGGCAGTCTCCTCATCCTCCGCTTCGGCAAGCTCCACCATCACCTCAACATCATCAATGCGAGAAGACAGCGAACGCAGACGATTCAGCTCCGACTGCTTATACGACAGTGCGCTCGTCACCTTCTGCGCGTTCTCCACGTCATCCCACAAATCGGGTGCGGCAGCCTGCGCAGACAGGTCCTCAATGGCGCGCTCAATCCCCTCAATATCGCTCACAGCAGCAATAGAGTCGAAGATCGCGCGAAGCTCTTTAATCTCAGCAGAAAAGTCGAAGGATGCCATAGCTTTTAACACTATCGCGAAACGGCCAGAAAGTCCCGCCGTTACAGCCCGCAACAGCCCACAGCGCAGAAGGATGGGGCAGGTAGCGGGCAGAAGCCGTGCTGCGGGAACAGCTTGGGAACAAAAACGGCAACAAAATGGGGACAAAAAACGAGGGCGCATCCGCTAGCCGTTACACTACCTTGCGGATGCACCCTCGCAGTCTATGGGGCTCACAACGCCACTAATCGCTGGACGGGCCCTGACTCGTCTTCAAACGCGACGAACCATGAGCGGTCACCTCAATACCATCAGGCACCAAAATCGACAGCAGCGGCGGACGAATACGAGCCGATAGGTACACGTGCACGCTGCGGTCAGAATCCACGGACACGTTCTCCAAACGCAACGCATGAAAATCCTGCCCCGGCTGAACCTCAGCCAGGTACGCGCTCGCATACTCCCACGCCGCCGAACCACTCGCCTCCTCCGGAGTGCGCATCGTGCGGGTAATCGAGTTCGCCTGAGCGTCCGCCACATCCTGCAGATGCTGAGTCTGCAGATACGCGCCGGTAATCGCCACCGTCACCGAACCGATGAGCAGAAGCAACGCCAGCATACCCACAATCAGCGGGGCAATGCTGCCCTCTTCCGGGCCTGATGCGAGAGGCTCAGAGGCAACCGGGTCAGAGGCGAGCGCCCGGCTCTGCACACTGGCTTGAGTCTGCATGCGGGCACGAGTCAGCAGGTGGGCACGCGCCGGCAAACCATTAGGAATCAACATGACCAGACCCCCAACTCGACGCATGAGAACTCACCGGAATCACGCCGCCATCCATAAACGAAGGCAGCAACGGCAAACGCGCCTGAACCGTCACCGTGGCGTACGCCTTCGTACCTGAGGCGCACTCCCCCGACTCACAGCTCAACGACACGCTCACATCGGAAGGCTCAACCCCGTAATCGGCGGCAGCATGCACCGCCAAACGCTGAGCCAAATCCGGGCCAACCGACGAATCCTGCGGCTGCTCCTGCACATACAGCACCACCTGGGCGCTCGCGGCATGGGCCGCCATGACCGAGGACTGCAAGCTGAAGATGGTGAGCACCGCGTAGAGCACCGGGATGAGCAGAGTAATGCCCAAACCCAGGAACTCCACAATGGCGCTGCCCTCTTCACGGCTGTGCTGGTTCGAAAGATGCCGATCAGAGCGGCTCTTCAGGCGTTCCTTCACACGCGGCCGAAGCGAAAAGCCACTAATCACCGGAACGATGCTCCGCATAAATTGCATGCCCCTTCACCTCAATAGAATCCGGAAAACCCCACGGGCCCAGCACCGGCAACGGAGACTTCACCGTCACCTCCAAAGTGCGCACACCCGTAGAATCGCTACTCTGACGGTACGAAATATTCTCAGCATACGAAGACGGAAGAACCCCCTCAATCAGCTGACGGGTACGCTCCATACCCTCCTGCGGAGTGCGGTCACGCATCGTACCGTAACGTGCCCCAGCCGCCGCAGCATCCACCAACATGGTTCGTGCATACAGGGCAAAAGAAACCTGCAGAATCGCCATGGTCAGCAACACCAACAGCGCACCGACCATGACGAATTCCGTGCTGGCGTCACCGCGCTCGCTATCCTCCACAGAATATTCCGCGGAGGATAGCTCAGCGGCAGTCAGCTCAGAAGCGATGCGGGGCATACGCATTACTGGTGAACCAGAGCAATCGCGTCGTTGAACATCTTGGTCAGAGCGGGCTGAGCAATCGCCAGGATAGCGGCAACCAGCACGGCGCTCATCATGGTGATCATGACCCAGCCGGGCACGTCGCCGCGCTCGGGGTCATCCTGCTTGTTCTTCAGGCGCAGAGCCAGCACGGATGCGGCAGCCAAGGCGATCAGCACGGTAAGGGTGGTGCGGAAACGACGGAACATGATTTTCTCCTTCTATCAAAGGGTGTAGTGTGTGGTTGGTGCGGCGCGCCGGGCAATCAGCCCAGCCCACCGCGGCGCGGCCGGTACGGTGTGTACCCGCCGCAAAATCTAAAAGTTCAAACGCATGAGCGACAGGCCCGGGAAGACCGCAAAAATGACGGTCAGCGGCAGGATGAAAAACACCACCGGGGCGAGCATCGCAATCTCCTTCTTACCGGCTGTTTCCATCAGCTCACGCTTAGCGTTATCGCGCACATCCTGAGCCTGTGCACGCAACACATCAGCAAGAGGGGTACCGCGCTCAATCGCAACAGCAATACCCTCAACAAAGCGGCTCAACGCCGGAACGCGAGTACGCTCCGCAAACTCCTGCAACGCGCTCAAGAGCGAAACGCCGGTGCGGGTCCGCGCCAAAATCTCAGAAAACTCATGAGCCAACTCGCCGCGAGAAGTCAAACAGATGCGCTCCAAAGCCGCCAGCGCCGACTCGCCCGCCGTCACCGACAGCGCCATCATCTCCGCCAGCGCCGGGAACTCAGCGACCAGCTGCTTCTCACGCTTAGTCACCGCCTCGCCCAGCCACCAGTCACGCGCCAGAAAGCCGCTCAAACCGCTCACCAGCACCAGCACAAGAGCCACCAGAATCGAGAAACGCTCCTGCACCACGCCAATGACCGTCAGGGCACTCATGACAGTCACACCGGCAAGAGCCCACAGCAGCTGCTCAGCACGAAACGCGCTCACACTCTGCGAAGAGCCAGCACGACGCAGACGCTCCTGCACCGAACTATCACTCAGCGACGAGCCGCTCAACGACGAAGACAACGAACGCAGAAGCGGCGCACAGAACGCCGAAATCGCCTCCAGCAGGCTCGGCTCACGGCGCTCCTGCTCCTTCAACAGCGACTCACGCAGAGTCTCACCGCGCAACTGCGAGGCCACACGATCCGAGAACGAAATACTGCGAGTATTCAGCACCGAGGAAAGAATCAGACCCACGCCGGTTGCCAACAGCAGACCAAAAATCAGAGGCAGGTTCATCCGAAAACCCTCCGTTCACGCGGCAACTCACCAATACGCAGCATCAGACGGTACGCCGCCAAAGAAATAGCGGCACCGGCAATCATCAGCATCGCACCGGCAAACGAGTTATAAACCATGCGCGCGGCAGGCTGAGTCGCCATCAGACACAGCACAAACCAGGGCGCCACACAGGAGAGACGAGCCGCATTCACAGTCCACGACTGGCGAGCCAGAAGCTCCGAACGGGTACGCGCATTCTCACGCAGAAAATCACTCAGCGTGCCCAGCAGCTTACCCAGGTCCGAACCGCCCACCTCGCGGGCAATCTTCAACGCCTCAATAATGGTGTCCGCCACCGGGTCAGAGAGGTACTCCTTCAAACGGTTCAGCGACGGCACGAACTCACCCGACGCACGGTAATCACGCGAGAAATGGGCGAAGGCATCACGCAGCTCTTCCGGGCCGCGGTACGAGAGCTGAATCAGCGCCTCCGGCAGGGACAAACCCGCACGAATCGCCGAACGCAGGTGGTCCACCGCATCCGGCCACAGCTGCCAAATACGGGCATCCGCCGCACGGGCACGATGATTCACGACCACGCGAGGGGCCACAAAACCACCAATCAGGCCCAGCAGACCCAGCGGCAAAAGCTGAGTAAGCATCAGCAGCAGAACCGACGCGCCCACACCGCTGACGACACTCACCCACATGAACGTGCGAGGAGTCAGCGAATGCATACCCGCCTTACGCAGCGCCACAACCAGCGCCGGGTCATTACTCGGCTTCGGCGGCTTGCCGTTATCCGGAAAACAGGAAAGGTAAATCAGGCAGACGCCCAACCCCAAAATCAGGCTCAGAAATAGAGGCATTACTGACCCGCCTTCGCCGCAGCCAGCACCTGCTCGGGGCGGTGACCGGCACGAATCCAACGATCCGGGTTCGGCAGCTCCAACGCCACGCACACCATCCGACCGTCACGACGCACAAACAGCGGAGACATCTCAATCACGCCGTCCTCAACCCGGCCACCCAGCATGCTAATCTCTTCGACCTGACGCTGACCGCGCGAATCGCGACCGCAATGCACCACAATGTCAAAGCAGGACGCCACGGTCGGCACCACGAACGCCGAGGAAATATTCTCGCCCGCAAGCAGCGGCAGGGTACAAATCTTGGTTACCGCGTCACGCGCCGAGTTCGCGTGAATCGTGCACATGCCAGGCAGACCCGCGTTAAGCGCAATGAGCATATCCAGGGATTCCGCCTCACGCACCTCACCAATGAGGATGCGGTCCGGGCGCATACGCAGAGCCTCCTTGACCAGGCGGCGCAGCTCAATCGCACCGGTGCCCTCAAGGTTCGGCTGGCGGCACTGCAGACCCACCACATCGCGCAGCGGAACCGCGAGCTCAAAAATTTCTTCGCACGTAATCACGCGCTCACGCGGCGGAATAGATGCCGACAGACAGTTCAGCATCGTGGTCTTACCCGCCTGAGTCGCACCCGAAACGAGGATGTTCATGCCGCTCTCCACCGCCGCGTGCAGCAGAGACGCCGCGCCGGCACTCAGCGAGTTCATGCGAACCAGATCGGGCAGGCGGCGGGCACGCACCACGAACTTACGGATATTGATGCTTGTGTGCCTGCGCGTAATATCCGGAATCACCGCGTGCAAGCGGGAGCCATCCGGCAGGGATGCGTCAACAAACGGGGAGGAAAGATCCACACGGCGGCCCGAAGGCTTGAGCATGCGCTCCAGCAGGCTATTGATCGCCTCGGCGCTCAGGTGCAGACCGGTCAATTCGCTTTCGCCGTTGCGGGCGATAAAGATTTCGTCGGGAGAGTTAATCCAGATTTCTTCAACACTCTCATCATCGAGGAACGGCTGGATCACGCCGAAGCCGCAGATTTCATCGTGCAGGCGCTGAATCACGGATTCGCGGTCGCCCAAATCGGGCAGGGAGATGCGGGTGCGTCGCTGTTCGTAATCGTTCAGGTGCTCGTCAATGAGCCCGCGAACGGCGCGCTGGTCCTCGTGCGGGTCCAGGCTGCGGTGGCGCATTGCCTCACGGATATTTTCCTCGAGCAGAGTTAGATGCTCCGCCCGGGTATCCAGTACGGTGTTCTCCATTGAAATGATCCGATGCTGTGTGGTGTGGTTGTGTGGAATACGGTGAAGCATTGATACATCAATGCCATCATCACCCTACCCTCAGAGCACCAAATTTATCAAAATGTAATAAAACACCCCTTAATATTTACGAGTATAGTATTTGAGTATTTTTGATGCATAGAATCGCACATATCTTTACCTAACGTGCACCAAAATTCAAAATGCCTAGTCAGCTGTGACTTGCAGAACAGCTGTACGTGCGCCTCCCGAACCGCTTACCGCCGACCACCGCCATCTTGCACTCGGTGCACACGTAACATTTCGTCTTAATTCCCCCGCAGCAGCCCCTGCCACACCCAGCCGCCCCTACCTCCCCTGCTGAAACGCCAGAACCCTATCCAACAACCCCCAACCTCTCGGGCGGGGCATTAGGGTAGGGCATTCGGGCACAGTATTCAGGCACAGCAAAGGGGCGTGCACTCCCCCATCGGGAATACACGCCCCATCACCAGCAATCATCTAGCGGTTAGTCGCCGCCACGAATCACCTTCACGGCTTCCTTAATCGGACCGTCAAAACGCAGGTTACCGTGCTCCAGCACCACGCCGCGGTCACAAATCTTAGACACCAAATCCAGGTCATGGCTCACCACGACAAGAGTCTTACCGGCAGAGCACAGCTCCTGAATCCTCGCAATACACTTCTTCTGGAACGGCTCATCGCCCACCGCAAGAATCTCATCCACCAGGAAGATATCCGGGTTCGTATGAACCGCAACCGAGAACGCCAGACGCAGGTACATACCCGAAGAGTAGAACTTCACCTCGGTATCGATAAAGTCGTGAATCTCAGCGAAATCCACAATCGAATCGAAGGAAGCCTCAATCTCCTCCTTGGTCATACCCAAGATTGCGCCGTTGAGGTACACGTTATCGCGACCGGTCAGATCCGGGTGGAAACCAGCGCCCACCTCAATCAGACCCGCAATATTGCCGCGAGTGAGAACCTCACCACCGTCAGCGCGCATCACGCCAGAAATCATCTTCAGCAGCGTGGACTTACCCGAGCCGTTCAGACCCAGAAGAGCCACACGCTCGCCCTGACGAATATCCAGGCTCACGCCGTTAAGCGCATTGAACTTCTCCGAAAGATCACCCTTGCGGCCCTTAATCAGCCAGACAAAAGCTTCCTTCATCGAACGGGTGTGGCGCAGAACGAAGCGCTTCACCAAATTCTCCACGTGAATCACCACGGGAGCGTCCGGGCTCACCGGCGGGAACTCAAGCTTCTTAATATCCACAGAATCAGAGCTCCTGGGCGAAGTTGCCCTCAAACTTACGGAAGAGCAAATCACCAATCAAAACGGTCAGCAGAGAAATACCAATGGCAATCGGAGTCCAGAAGCTGAAGAGATGCGGAACCACCTGCGAAGCAGGAAGCGCCAAATCCTCAGGACGGAGCGTCGGATGCCAGAAGCCATAGTGGAACAGCTCCACCGCAACGGTCAGCGGGTTAATCATGAACACGTTAAACACCCATGGGTACAGGGTGTCACGCACCATGGTCCAGGAGTACAGCACCGGTGAGAACCAGGTTGCAACCATCAGCAGCATGTCCACAATGTTCTCCGAATCGCGGAAGAACACGTTAGCCACACCGAAAATCAGACCCAGACCGTAAGACAACAGCATCACGATGAGCATGCCCGCCAGAATCGACCCAAACGCCAGGAAGGTCGGGGACCAACCCACCAAGAAGCAGGCCAGCAACATCACGGCAATCTGAGGCACAAAATGCACCAGAGCCACCCACACCGTCGACAGCGAGAACAGCTCACGCGGCAGGTAAATCTTACGAATCAGCGCGCTGTTAACCACCATGGCGCGAGCACCATTACCAAAACCCTCCGAAAAGAAGTTAATGGCAATCATGCCCGAGAACAGGTACACCGCGTAGTTGTGCATACCGCGTTCCAAGCCAAGGAACATACCCATGGCAATGTAGAACACCAGGAACTGCACACCCGGCTTAATGTACGACCACAAAATGCCCAGCACCGAGCCGCGGTAGCGGACCTGGATCTCCTTATCGACCAGCAGTCGAAGCAGGTAGCGGTTCTTCACCGCATCCAGGATGCCGCGCCCACGGCCGGGCGCTTTCAGGGGAACAGACTTCAGATCGTTCATCGGGTCAGCTCAGAATCCGTATGCTCGGCAAAGGTCTTAGCCCACGCATCGTAGGAGGCAACCTCAGCAGCCTTCGAACGGTACTGCTCACGCAGCTTCTCCCAGCCGGTCACCAGCTGAACGTGCAACTTAGCGGCCTGAGCCAGCTTCGACTTGAGCTGCTCGGGGTCGCGGCGGTACCAGAACAGGCCGGTACCCTCAGCGTTAGTCGCCAGAGCCGAATCGAACTTCGACAGGGTCCACCAGTTAGTCTCACCGTAGTTCAGCTGAATCTGCGGGTGAGCCTTCGCCTCTTCGCTCACCGGCTTGAACAGCTGACGAGCAACAGTCTTCGCGGTCCACGAAGCGAGCTTCTTGTAACCGGGGGACGCGAAGGCACGGCGGCCACGGAACGGAGGCTTCTTTGTCTGAATAGCAGGGAAGTCATCCACGTTCGGCTTCACCTGAGACTCCGGGTACTCCTTAGCCATCGCACGAATCACCGGCAGACGCTGCGAGAGCGAGGGGTGCAGGTGATCGGGGCCGGATAGCAGATCCTCCAGCGCCATCAGGCGGCCAGCCTCGGTGTAGTACTGCATGGACAGGGTGTGCTTGACGTCCAAGAACAGGGACTCCAGCAGCACGCGGCCACCCTTATCGAAGGGCGAGTGCAGCAGCGCCGTAATGAGGCGGTTGCGCTCGTGGTAGTACGCCTGCCAGCCGACGGAGTCGTCCTTATCGGTCCAGGACACGTGCCACACGCCCGCGCCGGGGAAGGACACGGTAGCGAAGCCCGCGGCCTTAGCGCGCAGACCGTACTCAGCGTCATCCCACTTCAGGAACAGGGGCAGAGACAAACCGATTTCCTTAATGACGGTGGTCGGGATGAGGCACATCCACCAGCCGTTGTAGTCCACGTCCACGCGGCGGTGCAGCCACGGGGTGTTACGCAGGTTGTGGTGACCCAGGTTGTGGCCCATCGCCATGTCATCGTGCGGCTTAGCGTAGAAGTTACGCCACGGGTCAACAACCTCACCGAACGCGTGCAGGACCGAACGGTCGAACATGTCGAACATGTGCGCACCCACGATGGTGGGTTCCTTGCAGTAGTTCGCGAAGGTCACCATACGCAGGATCGACTCAGGCTCAACGATGACGTCGTCATCAAGCAGCAGCACGTAATCGGAGCCGTTGTTGACAGCCTCGAACATACCGCGCGAGAAGCCGCCGGAACCGCCCAAGTTGCCCTGGTTAATGATGCGGAACTTACCGGAGAGGGGCTTGACGACCTCTTCGAAGTCCTCGTGGTCCTGCACCTTCTGGGTGCCCTGATCCACAATCAGGAACTCGTGCACAGCATCAAAAATCTCGGGGCTCTCACCCAGAGCACGAATGTTGTTGATGCAGTACTCCACCTTGTTCATGGTGGTAATCTGCACGGTTGCCTGACCAGCCTTCACGTCTGCGCGGGGCTCAATGTCGCCCAGCCAGTTCGCTTCAATCAGCTCAAGGTCGCCGGTGCCAGCCAGGTCGAACCAGTACCAGCCGCCGTCACCGAACGGTGCCAGGGGCAGGGTGAAGGTGTTGGTCTCCTCGCCGGAGAGCAGCTTCGCATCCACGCGCTGAATCACGCCACGGCCATTGGACTTGTACACAATGACCATGCCCTCGCCGCGAGTCTGAACGCTCAGCACGACCTTCTTCAGGTCAGTCCAGCGGCGCCAGTACGAGGCGGGGAACGCGTTGAAGTAGGTGCCGAAAGACAGGCTCTGGCCCGCGTTCACGGTGATGGAGCGGCGGCTGTTCAGGCTGTTCGCGGCATCACGGTTCGCGCTGGCGCTCGACACAGACTGACCGGAGGTGTTCATCGCCTCCGCAATGGAGGTAGAAGCGTCACCATCAATACGGGTGGGCAGCTGCACGCCGGTTGCGACACTCGCATCCACGTACAGGGGGACGACGTCGGTCTCAACTGCGCTCGGGAAAATAACCCGCTGCAGGTTCTTCAAAGTCTTATCAGCCATGGTTATGCGTCGACACCACCGGACTCGAGCTTCGCACCGTCAGCAAAGTGCGGGCGGATCTTGTTATCGAACATGGACAGTGCAGCACCGATAGCCATGTGCATATCCAGGTACTTGTAGGTACCCAGGCGGCCACCGAACAGCACGTTGTTCTCGCCCTTAGCCAGGTCGCGGTACGCCAGCAGCTTCTCACGGTCCACAGAGGTGTTGACCGGGTAGTACGGCTCGTCGCCCTTGTTCGCGAAGCGAGAGTACTCGCGCATGATGACGGTTGCATCCTTGGTGTAGTCACGCTCGGGGTGGAAGTGACGGAACTCGTGGATGCGGGTGAACGGAACATCAGCATCGGGGTAGTTCATCACGGAGCAACCCTGGAAGTCCTCAATCGGCAGGACTTCTTCTTCCAGGTCGATGGTACGCCAGGACAGGTCACCCTCAGCGTAGTCGAAGTAGCGGTCAACCGGGCCGGTGTAGACCACGGGAATCTGACCCAGGACGTTCTCGCGAGAGTACTGGTGACCGGGCTCGAAGAAGTCAGTGTTCAGGTGCACCTCAATGTTCGGGTGCGCCGCCATACGCTCCAGCCATGCTGCGTAGCCGTCAACGGGCAGACCCTCGTACTTGTCGTTGAAGTAGCGGTTGTCGTAGTTGTAGCGAACCGGCAGGCGGGAAATGATGGATGCGGGCAGCTCTTCCGGCGGGGTCTGCCACTGCTTAGCGGTGTAGTGCTTGATGAACGCCTCGTACAGGGGGCGACCAATCAGGGAGATACCCTTGTCATTCAGGTTCTGCGGGTCGGTACCAGCCAGCTCGCCAGCCTGCTCAGCGATGAGCGCCTTTGCCTCTGCGGGAGAGTAAGCGGCGTTGAAGAACTGGTTGATGGTACCCAGGTTAATCGGCATGGGGTACACGATGCCGTTGTGGCGGGTGTACACGCGGTGTACGTAGTTGGTGAAGTCAGTGAAACGGTTCACGTACTCCCAGACACGCTCGTTGGAGGTGTGGAACAGGTGCGCACCGTAGCGGTGCACCTCAATACCGGTCTGCTTCTCCTTCTCGCTGTATGCGTTACCACCGATGTGGGAACGGCGGTCCAGCAGGGCAACCTTCAGGCCCAGCTCAGTGGCAGCCTGTTCTGCGATGGTCAGACCAAAGAGGCCCGAACCGACTACTACGAGGTCAGCGGTCAATGTTTTCTCCTGTATTATCACGGCGCACCGCCGCTTCTGCGAGGGCGGTATTCACCTACCAGATTGGACACATTCGAGGGGTCTCAGTCGCGCCGCAATCCGCACGGGCGGGTGCAAAAAGCCCCTCCCGTGATGGATATAGTCATAATCTAAGATACCTGTTTATCAAGCACTACGCATACTTATGACATGCGTTTAGGGGCTTTTGGACTATTGTTCACGCACTCTTTCTCCGGGTGAATATTCTTCACGAACCCCGAGGTCAAGCGGGTCTGAGAAAGTTCTTTCTGCCGCGCATTTTTATGGCCGGCTTTTGGGGAAGGAATTTTATTTACGGGTAAATATTCACCCCGTTCTTTTTGCTGCGGTAGTTAGCCGCCGCGTAGAGCCGCAGATGCAAGAAGACCGGTCGGGGCGGGTTTTTCAAGGCCTTCAGGCGCCACAAAGAAGCACCCCTACCGGCACATTTGGGGATACCATCGGCGCGTGCGAGAGGCGATTGAAGCGGTTTATCCACAGCTTTTTGAACAGATTTTTGCGAAATGGGGCGAAAAATTCAAAAAATACGAACACCTTTGTTTACATACAGGCAACTTATTGAGCTTTAATGCTTTTTAATGTTTTCTGGGGGTATGACTCTCTTCTTTCTCGACCACCACAACACCACCGACGCGCTCCCCTACCCCCGCGTACTCCGACTCGACGGCGAGGCGGCACCCAACGGAATACAGCTCAACCCCGGTAACGCTGGTAGCGCAAACCAGCAGGTTCTAGAGCAGGCGCTCAACCACGCTCTGCGACACTCTGCACCCGGCGCGCACGCTACGGCGCAGGAGAGGGCGTTCCAGCTACGCCCCGCGCACGATAAGGACCCCCTCGACGCCACGGGTGCACTCAATATCCATATTCCGAACGAATCTCAAACTCTGGGCGCGCCCGCCGTCAGCCTCCTGCACATTCTGCGCGGACCCGACGCGGGCACAACCTTCCCCATCAGCCGCGGCCGCACCAGCCTCGGCAGGGCTGCACTCGCCACCCGTGGAGGAGAACAGCCGCACCATATTCACCTGCAGGACCCCTTCCTCAAGCCGATGCACGGCAGCTTCTACGCCGACAGCTCCGGCATCCGCTGGATCGAGAAGCACCTCGCCGCGAGCGAGGGTAGCGAGAAAGTGCAGGGCGATAAAAAGGCGCAGGGCCCCGAGCCGCGCATCCTGCGCTGGGACGAGCCTTTCCGCCTCGGCTCCTCGCTCTGCATGCTCACCTCCCCCAGCGCCGACGGCGAACACACCGTAGAAAAGGCGAGCGCCACCGCTACCCCCGGCTCTTCCCTCGCTTCTTCCCCCGAATCTTCCTCTGGCGAGCCCGCACAGACGCTCGCTCCCCTGGGCAATGCCGGCAACCCCTTTGAGCCGGTGGTGGTGAACCCTCCGGCGCCGCGTAAGCTCAAGCAGATTCTGTTGAGCGTGTGCCTGCCCATTGTGGTGGGTCTGATTATTGCGCTGGTGACCGGCATGTGGTTCCTTCTGCTAATGTCTGCGGCGTCTTCACTGCTGATGCTTCTGCATTTCTTTGGCGGTCGGGCGGAGAACCGTGCCGCATCGCAGCAGACTCATCAGGCGGCACTGCAGGAGAAGGAACGCGCCCTCGCCCTGCCGACCGCGGGCGACCTGGCGATTTCAGGCCCCTCCGCTCTGCATGATGCCGTCTACCCGGCTATTGTGCTCGGGTGCGGTCCTCGCCAGCCCTACTTGCGCGGCCACAACCTCCCGCTGGGCACTCTGGAGAAGCAGGATGCACCCCACTATCTACCGCTCCCCACCCCGGCTCTCGGTCACTACCTGAAGCTGGAGGAGGCGCATCTGCGCGCCTACCTGGTGCAGCTGGTGGCGGGTTATCCGGGTGCGGTGCACGTTCTGCTGGCTGGCGCTGATAGCGCTGATCAGCTGCGAATCAATCGTCTGATGCAGACTCTGGCTGTGGTGCCGGGCGTGAGCGTGCATTGCCTGCCGGGCGTGCAACAGGAGAAGTATCTGCAGGCTCTGCAGAGCAGCTTGCAGTCGGAGCTTTCGGCATCTGTTCCGCCGCTGGTTCTCATGCCCCCGCAGGCGAGCGCTACCTACGCTCCCCTGCTAACCGCGCTGAACTCTGGGGCACTCGCGCAGTCTTCGCAGTCCCGTGCATTCGCCTCCCCGCGTGAGCAGAAGATGAACGCCCCGGCGCTCTGCGTGCTGGGCAGCGCTGAGGGTGATAGTCCCGCCCATGCGCCCGGTGCGCTTTTTGGTGCCGCCTGGGTTGAGTGCGCGAGTGAGGGTAGCCACCGTCAGAGCGTCCGATACCGCGCGCAGGGTTATGCGGCGCCGCCGGTACAGCCCACCGAGGGTGTCTACCAGGTGCATCCGCTGGCGTGTGAGGGTCTGTGCCAGCACGCCGACGGGCTCAGCGTTGAGGCGTTCTGTGCCGCTCTTGAGAACCTGTACCGCGCCGGATGCGAGCAGGAGCAGGGCGCGCTCAGTGAGGCGCAGGTGCACCAGTCGGCGCATCTATTCTCTTCTCTCCAGTTCTCGTCCCTCCAGGCGCAGAGCACGCGGCAGAAGAACCGCGCCGATGACATGGCGGTGGAGTCCGTTCTGCAGCGCTGGTCCGCTCAGCGTTACGCCTCCGATATTCGCTGCTACCTGGGTGTTTCTTCGGGTGGATCGCTGAATATTGGTCTGTCTGAGCACGGCCCGCACTGGCTACTCGGTGGCACGACCGGTGCCGGTAAGTCGCAGCTGCTGCGTTCGCTGGTGCTCAGCGCTGCGCTACGTTACCCGCCCGAGCGCCTCGGCCTGATTCTGGTAGATTTCAAGGGCTCGGCTGGTTTGGGTCCTCTGGCTCAGTTGCCGCATGCGCTGAGCGTGTTGAGCAATTTTGATGTGTCCGCGGTGGAGCGTGCGCTCGAATTTTTGCGCGCCGATATTCACCGCCGCGAGGTGGATCTGCAAGCGCTCGGTGTGAACTCCTACCGCGACTACCTGGCATCCTGTCAGGCGGCTGGTACCACTCCGCGCTACCCCGAGCTGCTGATTGTGGTGGATGAGTTCCGCATGCTCATCGATTCCATGCCGGACGCTATGGCTGAGCTGATGCGCATCGCCACGATTGGTCGTTCGCTGGGTCTGCACCTGGTGTTGGCGACTCAGCGTCCGCAGGGTGCTATTTCGCAGGATATTCGCGCCAATATCGCCACGAGCATTTGCCTGCGTGTGGCGAGCGCGCAGGATTCCTATAACCTGCTGGAGCATGAGTCTGCGGCGTATATTTCGGCGGCGTATCCGGGTGCCGGGTATGTGCGCCTGCCGGATGGTCGTTCCCTGCCGTTCCGCGCCCCGCTGGTGGATGCGGTCCCCTCGAGCAGCGCTGCCCGTCCGGTGCAGGTGCTGGGTCTTGAGGAGGGCGGCTGGCGTGAGCTGACTGCCGCTTCTGCCGTTCAGAAACTGGGCGGTAACGAGGATGAGCTGCTGATTCGTTCGGCGCAGCAGATTCGTGCGCTGTATGAACGCGAGTACGCGCCAATGGGTCACACACCGAGGGGTCTTCAGAAGAATGCGGCGGTTCAGGATGAGTATTGCCCGATTCCGCCGGAGCTTCCCGAGAATACCCCGCTACCCGTGTTGCAGGCGCCGGTGAGCGAACCGGTAGCGTACGGTATTGACCCGGCGGATACCCCGCATGAAACCACAGATTCTGGTACTGCTTCCGAAGGCTACCTGCTGGGCGAGCTGGAGATTGCCCGCTACGGTGTGCGCCGCCCGATCAGTTGGTCGGGTCAGCAGGCGCTGGCACTGCTGGCACAGAGCGCCGAACGAGCCCCGATGCTTTACGGGCTTTTAGCTCAGGCGTTCGCCGCCCGCACGCCGGTTGTTCTGCTGACCTCTGACGGTGCACTCTACCGCGACCTGGAACCCTACGCCGGTGCCTTTGAGACGCTCGTGGGTGCGCAGGAGCTTTCGCATCTGCGTTTCTGCCTGGAGGAGCTGCGCGTCCCGAACCTGTGGGGCACCGAGGCTTCCGCCCGCCCACTCATTGTCGTGGACGGTCTGGACAGTTGGCTGGAGGCGCTGGTTCGTCAACCCGATACGGAGAACCTGCTCTACGACCTGCTCTCGCAGGGGTGCCGTCGCGGCTATTCGGTGGCGTTCACCTCCGCGTTGAATCCGCGCGGTCGTTTCGCTGCCGCGGCGCATTCCACGCTGCTGAGTCGCCGCTTCCTGGACGCCGACCTGATGCGTTCAACGAGCAAGGACTACCCGACCCCGGCGCAGAGCCACTACTGTGTGGAGGGCGCCATCAATGAGGAGTTGATTGGGGATCAGCCGCTGAGCGCTTCGATTCTTTCACCCTGCGTTGCGGGCTTCCAGGAGCTGGTTCAGGTTCTGCGGGATAACGCCGCGAGCGCTTCTACCGGGTCGAGCACTCGCCCGGGCACTCTTCTGCGGCAGTTCCCCGAATACTATCGTATGCCCTCAACCGAGTACGTAACCGCCGCCCACGCCACCTGCAATCCGCAGGGCACTAAGCTGCTGGTTGCCTTTGACCGCCGGCAGATGCCGGTATGGTTGAGCGCCCCGGCCGGGGCGGTAGTTCCGGTACAGGGCGCCCGGTCAGCGGGTAAAACTACCCTGCTGGAGAGCAGTGCCCAGCTCAACCCGCAGCTGGATACCCTCATCCTTGAAGGTTCTGGCGGCACCACGGGTTCTGGCGGCGCATCGGGTGAGCCACCGAGCGTGGAGCGTACCCGCGCGCTCCTAGACTCGGTGAAGAACCCCGCGCGCACGCTCGTGTTCGTCGATGACCTGCAGTATCTCTCCCCCGCCGTTCAGCAGCTCCTTCTGGAGCGTCGCGGCGAGTTCCGCGCCATGCTGGTCGCCTACACACCCTGGCCGAGGCGCGCCTCCTCACCACTGCTGGCTGCGCTCATGGGATGCTCGCGTGCGCTTCTGCTCGCGCCCGCATCCCTGGCGGACGCCGACATGTGCACGGTGACCGCGCTACCTCTGGATCGATTCACGCAGGGCGAGCAGCCCGCCGGTCGCATCGTGGTGGTCGATGGCGCCTCCGTGTGCGCGGCGCAGGTTCCCCTGGCACTGGCCGCGGCAGCACAGGCGGCAGCAGCCGTGCAGAAGGTGCCGGTCGGGGTCTAGAACTGAGCGGTCTAGAGCCGCACCATCTCAGGTTTATGGCTCTGGAGGTTTAGCGGCGTCGGCGGCTGTACTTCTCCGCTTCTTCGCCCGAAGCCTCGGTGACTGCCTCAATATAGCGGCGGCTACTGGGCATGAGTACGAAAATGAAGGCAGCCGCCGCGCAAATAACACCCGCAATCGTGATGAGCTGGCCAATGTTCAGGCCGTGAGCACTCACGTTTATGACGAGGGTGCTTGCGGTGACCCACAGGGCGCAGAGGGTAATCAGGATCATGGGCAGACGCGAACCGAAGCGGCCGCGGTAAAAACGCAGGCCGAAATAGGTCATGCCCGCGGCGATGAGCACCTGGAGTACGCCGCCCACAATCGCCTGGGCGGTAGACATACCGCTGACGATAAAGGGGTAGAGGATACCGCGAATCAGAATGTATGCCGCGAAGGTTTCGGTCAGAACGAATGCGTAGGTGACGTTGAACGGGCGTGACGGCACGGTGGGCTCCTCATGGGTAGTGTCGGCGGCAGACCGGGGTGTATTCGGTCCGATGTGCTGGTATGTTTCCAATGCGCTGGTGGATGCGCTGGTGCGTTAGCGGGTGGGCGCTCCCCCGTCTCGGGTTCACCGCCTCGTCGTCGGTGCGGCATTTCGGGGGTAGGTACCGCTTTATATATTATGCCTGAGGCGCCGCTCACCCAGCCGCCCGCGTCTCGCCCATGAGACGCGGCTCAGAATAGGCATGTCAGCATGCGATTCCCCACCCCCTCGATTAGACAAAGGTTTACCTAAGTGATAGATGCCTCAGCGTAATACTGAAGTTTTTAGAGAAAAGTACTTGTCACATCCGCTCCAACATGCGAAAGTTGATAAGTCAATTTTCACCCTAACGTTGGGTGGGCATCCCATCAGCGGATGTATTTGACACGCGCACAGGAAAATAGATGTGTCTTGCCACCGCGTGAGACCGTAAATCATGAAGGAGGTCCACCGTGGATTGGCGTAGTCGTGCAGCTTGTTTGGACAAGGATCCGGAGCTGTTCTTCCCCGTAGGAAACACCGGACCTGCCCTGTTGCAAATTGAGGAGGCCAAGACCGTCTGCCGCTCTTGCGAGGTTGTAGACGTCTGCCTGAAGTGGGCCATCGAGACCGGCCAGGACTCCGGCGTATGGGGTGGCACCAGTGAAGACGAGCGTCGTGCGATGAAGCGTCGCGCAGCTCGTGCCCGCCGTGCATCCTAACTTCCGGAGTATTCAATAGGGCATCAAAAGCGTGGTGCAGTGATTCAACGTCACTGCACCACGCTTTTGCCATATACAGAATATCTAGACAGCAAACTGCCGCCACCCCGTGCTCGGGGCGGCGGCAGTTCTACAAGCCACACAAGAAGGAGCTTAGACGAGCACCGCGGTGATCACCACGCGGGTACCGGCCGGCTCGTTAGCCTCCCAGCGAATCGAGCCGTTCAGCTCGCTCGCCACCAGGGTACGCACAATCTGCATGCCCAGGCCTTCCTTGCCGGTCACCGGGCGGTAGGCGTCCGGGCCGGACTCTTCAATCTTCTTATCGCCCATGCCCTTACCGTCATCGGTAATCACGACGGTGAGGATATTCTCGCCCTCGTCGTTGGTGCCGCGAATACCCTCGAGGGTCACGGTGCCGGTCTCGCCGTCCAGGCCGTGCTCCACGGCGTTTGCGACAACCTCGTTAATGACCAGCGCCAGAGGGGTAGCGAACTGGCTCGGCAGCGCGCCGAAGGAGCCAATCAGCTTGGTGGACACATGCTGGCCGGGCGAAGCAAGCTCAGCGGCAAGGTGGAACTGACGCTCAATCAGCTCATCAAAGTCGACGTTCTGAGTCAGGCCCTGCGAAAGCGCCTCGTGCACGGTAGCAATCGTTGCCACGCGGCGCATCGCCTGCTCCAGGCCCTGACGCGCCTCGTCCGTGGTCATGCGGCGTGACTGCAGGCGCAGCAGAGCGGACACGGTCTGCAGGTTGTTCTTCACGCGGTGGTGAATTTCGCGGATGGTCGCGTCCTTCGTCATGAGCTCCAGCTCGCGGCGGCGCAGCTCGGTCACGTCACGGCAGAGAATCACGGCGCCCTCACTCTCAATGCGGGCGCGCCTCTGCACCAGTAGCGGGATGGAGCGCATGGTCACGCGAGCGCGGGCAATAACCAGTTCGGTGCGCAGGTCGCTACGACCGGCAAGGACCAGCTGCAGGGTTTCATCCGCCTGCTCACCGGAAGGAAGCATTGCGCGGGTGACATCGGCAAGGTTTCGCTTTTCGAGGTAGCCGGTCATGCCCATGCGGTTGTACATGGAGTTTGCATTCGGGGAAGCGACGACCACACGACCGGAGGGGTCGAGCACAATAATGCCGTCAATCACGCGGGGGTTGCCCTGGGTGTTGTTCCCCTGGGCGAGGGGGTCGGGCCACAGGCCGGAGTGCACCATGGAGAGCATGGTGTCAGCGGCGAATTCGTAGACTTCGTCGCTGATGGAGGGGTATCCATTGGGGGTAGCGATCTTGTGGCTGGTCAGCAACGCAATGGTACGGTTGTTGCGCACGATGGGCACGAAGGTCACGTTCACGCGCGGGCGGGCGCCAACGCCTTCGCCGCTTCCTTCGTCGGTGTAGGTGCTGATGTTCTGGTTGATCCAGACGCGGTAGGCTTCGTCGCGGATGCCATCTTCCATGTCGTGGTCGATGATGTCGTGGTGGAAGAGGGTACGGACGTTGGAGGGGCGCACGTGCGCGAAGGCACGGAAAGTACTGGTTTCGCTGGGGCCGGAGACGGCATCCGGAGAACTGCCGTCGGCAACGATGTAATCGGTGGGGAACCATAGAACCAGATCGCTCTGAGCGATATCAGAGATGACCTGCCATTCACCCATGATGAGGTGAACGCGTTCAGTGTCGCCGGGACCGAAGTCGCAGGCGCTCATAATTCCTTCTGCAAAAGACATATGTTTGTGTGCTTCCCATGAGTTCGGGTAGGTTCAACTATTTTAGGGTTTGCTCGCCGCAGTTCCCATTCAAACGGCAATACCTGGAATAGTTTACAGAGCTTTTCTTGAAGCATGCTTTTATTCCCGAATATGACGCTGTGAGGTGAGATAAACCCCTCAATTTTGAAGTGAAATATTCGCACTACTCCCCTACCCTAAATCCGCTTGAGCCGCAGAAAACCCGGCTTGTCGGAGCCCCTGAGCGGGACACCCCAACAATCCGGGTCTTTGAGCAGCGCTAGTTTTATCTGACGGGCTTACGCACCGGGACGCACCGCGTACATGCCTTCAAGCATCGCTTCCAGGGACTGCACGACCGCGTGGCGGGGTGCGACCTCCAGCAGGGCTTCGCCGTTGCGGCGCAAACGGTCCATGACCTTACGCTCGTACGGGATTACGCCGGTGAGCGGAGCCGACAGGTAGCGTGCCCAGTTATCGCGCATCTTCGCCTCGGGGTTGAATCCGGCGGCTTCGCGGCGGCTACGGTTGAGCCAGTACTGCACGTCCGTTTCGGGGGCGAACAGGTCCGGGCGCGACTGCACCTCGCGGGCGAGGTTAATCAGGCGCGGCAGGCCAATGACGTCCGCTTCACCGAGCGCAATCACGCGGTCGGAGCAGGCGAGCGCGGTGAGGGTCGCGGCGTTACGGCGCGGTGCCGGGCCGTCAAAGGTCAGTTCCTCGTCCACCTCGATGGGGGCGGCAACATCGCAGATGACCAGGTCGTAGCGGTGCTTGAGCCACTCGAGTACCTCGGAGAAGGCGCGGGCGCGCACCTCGGGCCAGCGCGAGGAGGAGGTGATGCCGCTCAAGAAGTCGAAGGTGCCGTTTTTGAGAGGTACGCGCTCCATGATGGCGCCCGCCTTTTTCTCGTCGAGCTGGGCGCGGTCGGCGTCCGAGCAGAGAATTGCCAGGCCGGAGCCGGTGTCCTCGAGCGCCATGAGCGCGTCCAGGCTGGGTGCGTAGGTGTCTGCGTCGATGAGGCAGACCTGCTGGCCCTGCTGCGCCGCGAGGGCGGCGAGGTTGAAGGCAATGGTGCTTCGACCGGGCGCGCCGTGGGTGCCCCAGACGGTCACGATCTTGCCGAGGCGGTGGCCGGGCTGGTAGCGGGAGGGCGCGGCGGGGTCCTGGTTGATGTCCGGGTGCTGCGGCAGGGTGCCGTCGTTGTTCTCGTTCTGCACGTGCAGGGCGTAGTCGCTGCCGGGTGCGAAAGAGTCGACGATGGCGGCGGCTTGGCTGAGCACAGATTCCTCGTTGCTGGGTACAACGGAGGAGGCTTCTGTCGGATCATGCACGCCGGAGGCACCGGGTGCGTTTCCAGCGGGCGCAGCGGGGTCGATTCCGTAGCTTCCGTAGTCGGTGCCGTAGGGCGCGGCGGTGTTTGAGGCGGCGCCCGCGGCGGGATCGTAGCCATAGCCACCCGAACCATAGCCACCCGCCCCGTAGCCAGCAGCGCCGTTATCGTAACCGTAACCACTGTCGTAGCCGTACCCTGCATCGTAGCCGTAACCGGCGTCCTGACCGTAGGCGGCCTCCGGGCGGTGGGCAACAGGCTGGGCGGGAGTCTGCACGGGAGCTTGCGCGGGCATGCCGTACCCTGCGGCGGGTCGGGCGAGCGCCGCATCCACCGCCTGTTCGAGCGATCCCAGGATCTCATCAAGGGCAGCTTCGGGACGGATGCGGTGCGCCTGCGTGGGCAGCGGCAGAGTGTCCGGGGCGATCACCGCCAGGAGCACTTCGGAGGCGGCGAGCGCATCCACGGTGGAGACGCTCATTTCGGCGGGCACGTGAGCGCAGAGCAGTACGCGGGCGATGCCGGTGTGCGCCATGCCGACGGCTTCGCTGAAGTCCTGAACGGTGCGTGCCACGGAGACCCGGCCGCGCTGGGATTCGATGCGGTTCAGGAGCGAGCCGTCATCGCCGTAGAGGATGACGGGGATGTTCACTGGCCCTCCCCGTAGGTACCGGGGATGAGGCTAATCTTGGAGTCGCTGTTGCTTTCCTTCACGAGGTCGGAGAGGGCTTCTTCCTTGACCCACAGCTGCACGGTTGCCTTGCCGTTGGCGCCGAGCACGCCTTCGTCGACCGTGATGGCGACGATTTCTGCGTTGGTGACGATGGCGCGGGCGCCGTTTTCGGTGCGGTTATCGCTCTTGGTGTCGGGGTTGCGCGGGCCGGAGGTCCACACGTCCACGCGCTCGCCTGCCTTCAGTGCGGAGGCGGCGGTGCGGTCAATGCTGACGGTGGCGAGGCGGCGGCCCGGGGAGGTTTCGGTGCCTACCGATTCTTTGCTGATGAAGTTGCCGGCGGGGATGCGCTGGGTGGCGATTTTGCCGTTCATCTGTGCGGCTTCGGCGCGGGTGAAGTACTTGTCTTTGGCGGAGTCGATGTTCGCTTCGACTCGGGTGAGTTTGTCTTCGGTAATCTTCTCACCGAGGCGGATTTCGCTTTTGGCGGTGTAGTACTCGGTTTTGCTGTTGTTGGCCTGCACGTAGAGCTGCACGCCGGTGATAGAGACGAGCACGAGAAGTACACCGAGGATGAATCGCCAATCTTTGATGGTGGGCCTTTTGAGGCGTTTGGCGTGGGGCTCGGTGAGGGTGGAACGCTTCGTCGCGTTCTGTCGTATGCGCATGATGTGGTTGTGCCTTTCGGTGCGGAAGCCAGCGGTGATTCCGGATGTTGTTCAACTGACCGATGAGCGAGTGGTGTGTTTTCGATAGTGCTTTGGTTGGTTCTGACACTAACCCTAACAGCATATTTCATTTAGTACTCTCTCTCAACAAGAGTCCTATTTATGAAATATTTTTGAGTCTTGCCCCTTTTGAAGGGGTGATTAGATAACTTTTCGGGTCATATAAGGCTTTTTGTGAGCAAATTTCACGGTGATGACATATACTGAAAGTACTCAATAGATGTTCTTCATGGACTCTATACAAAAGGCCACTAACGGTGGCTAAGGGGCCCAGGATTTCACTCACGGAAAGGAATAATTCGATGACTGCACCTCGTTTCCTCACTCTGAGCGACGTTGCCGAGGAGCTGCAGGTTTCGCTTTCGCAGGTGCGTGCTCTGGTGCGTAGCGGCGAACTTCCCGCCATTCAGATTGGTGGACGTAACCAGTGGCGTATTGAGCGCTCTCGTTTTGAAGAGTACATTACCGAGCGCCACGAGCAGACTCTGGAGGCGATTGCTTCCGGCAAGCTCACTGCAAAGGCTAAGGCTGAGTAGTATTTCAACTTGCACCTCGCGGGCGTAACGCTCGAGTGGTTTCAGAGAGGTCCGCTTCTCTCATTGAGATTTCAATAGATTTTCAATGAGAGGGGCGGACCTTTTTATGTTTATTGTTGCTTGTATAAGGGCATTTATGGCTGTCAAGGCGTTTTTAGGAACGTACCCACGAATGGTACTGCCCGCTATTGACCCTGTGCTCTAGCGTGAAATACGGGCGATGACCGCGCTAATACGAGCCAGCGGAATGGTACGCACGCCAGCACCGCGAGGCGCATGGGAGTATCCGGAGGCGCCCTGCCCGTAACCGCCTTGCCCGTAGGCTCCCTGCGCACCGTAGGCTGCACGTGCATGCTGGTCGCGTTCGTAGATGCGCGGGTACTGGCCACCGTTGAGCAGGCGCAGCTCAAGGAAGTCGGCACCGACTCGTTCGATCACGCCGTCGTAGCTGACGGTGCCACCTTCGAGGGAGAGGCGGACGGGTTCGCGCGCCATGGCGAGGGAGCGCAGGGCGAGCTGGATTTTCATGCGGTAGCGTTCGGGGCGGATATCAGCGCGCCCAGGAGCGATGCCGCCTTCCCACCAGAGCATTCCGCGCAGGGGGATGATAATGTTTTCGCCGCGCGCTTCGATGCTGACCCATTCTTCGCCGACCATTTCGAGCTTGCCTTCGTAGGTTTGCATGTCGGTGGCGCAGATGCGAATCGGGCCGCCAACCTGCGCGAGGAGGCGGTCGTCGAGGGTGATGGTGGAGTACTGGACGCGAGCGACTTGGCGTGCGTCCTGTTCCATATCCCAGGCGCGTTCGGAGGCGAGGCGCGCCTCAATGTCTCGTAGGAACTTTTCCATGCTCATGCTATGACCCTACCCGAGGATGGGTGCGGATACGAACCGGGGCCTTTTTCTGGTCAGACAGTGACTCTCAAGCCTGATTTTTGAAGCAAATTCCACCAAATTACATGTTTTTCATATATTTTGATGCGTTTTGCTTCATTTTTGGCGCGACCTCCTGTATAAATGAAGCAACACCAAAAGCTATCAAACACACTGTTTGGAGGTCATCGTGGACCATCTTCCCACTCCGGGCTCA
>CALGXU010000140.1 GCA_937935205.1 uncultured Rothia sp. | reverse complement strand
GAGTTCAACCGCAGAGCCTTCTCCACCCACTGCTCCAGACTGTACTCGCCGATACGGCGGCCTGAGGCATCACGCTCGCTACTGCCGGGGTGGTACTGCAAATCAATCACCGGCAGCACACGGTGCGGCTGCTGATTCAGATGAAGCTCACGTTCCTTCTCAATGGTCACCACCTGCACCCACGGATCGATACAGGAAGCCAACGCACGCATCAGCGTCGTCTTACCATCACCAGGCTCACCAGCAATCACAATCGACTTACGCGCCATAATAGCGGCAGTAAGGAACCTGCGCATCGGAGCAGTCAACGTACCCAACTGCTCCAGCTGCTCCAACGTAATGTTCACATACCGGTGAATACGCATCACCAACGAAGGACGCGACGCCACCGGCGGCGCAATCGCCGCCAAACGAACATAGCTAATCAAATCCATATCCAAATCAGGATTCGTCGTAGAGAACGGACGAGAAGCATCACCCTGATTCGAGGCAATATTCTGAATCATCTGCATCAGCTCAGCATCCGTAGCAGCAATCGGCTCAGCACGCTCCGTACGACCATCAGAGAACTTCAAAAACACCTGATCACACCCGGCAACATGGATATTCTCCACCTCAGGCATATCAATCAGCGCCTGAAAACGACCCAAACGATACAGCAGATCATAGACCTGCTGCTGAACCCTCTGCACATAAGCATTCGTCCAACGATCACGGTCACCATCAACATCCACCAGCGCAGTAATGTAGGCGTTCAAAGCCTGAGCAATCATAGAACGGGTCTTAGCCTGCTGCTCCTGAACACTGAGCTCACTCATCTGCTCTTCTTCAAGAGACAGACGGTTTGAGACCTGCTCCTGAATCGTCTCAACATCACTCCACATCTGCAGCAGGTGCGCAGGGATGACCGGTTCATCTGAGGATGACGGCGGCACCACCGCAGCAGTAGCTGATGCGCTCGCACTTGCGGTGGTTGCGGTGGCCGGTGAGTTGACGGTAACAGTAGGGGTAATGGTGCTGGTAGCAGAAGGGGTGGGGGTTTCGGTGACCGGGGTGACCGGAACCATTGGGGGAGTAGGGCCAAGTGGGTCAAAACCGTACGGGGCTACTTCCACCGTGACCGAGCCGGAAGCAGAGGGGGTGCTCGTTGCGGTGGTGGGGGCGTTGTCGGTGGCCTGTTCAGTGCTCTGCTGGAGGCGTTGGCGCAGCAGGGGAGAATTCATGATGCTCATCAGCGGAGAATTCTGAGGTGCACTCATCGGCGGGTATCTCTTTCGTCAATTGCGCTCATGGTGAGCGAAGGAAGTGGGTATTTATCGGGAGGCGATGTTCAGGTTTTCGGCCTCAAGGTTCAGACGGGTCTGAAGTTTGGCGCTGTAGGAAGAAATGGCCTTGTGGTAGATGCTGAGCTTCTTATCCAGCTTCTTGGCGGAGGTGGGGATGTCGGCGCCATGGCTGAAGATTGAGGCGGCATCGGGGCTGTAGGGCAGTACGGTGAGAACTGGAGCTGAGGGAATCAAGGGAGCCAATTCGTTGGCCGGGAAGTTCACGGCAGGGCTTTGATGGAAAACAGAGCACAGCCCGTCAGGGTGGCCCTGCTGCTCTAACATCTGGTGGATTCGGCTCACGTTCTCTTGGGCTGCCCATGCGTCAATAAACGTTGCTGAAAGGTGGGTGACTGCTAGGTCAGCGCCGGTAATGAGGATCATGCGGTCCAGCTCACGGGTGGTAATACGGCCCATGTCGAAGAACACGTCATAGCCGGTGGCCTTCTCGAAAGAGCGGGCTGCAATGAGCAGATTGTTCCAGAAACTCTTATGGCCGGTTGCTGCGCGAGGGGAGGGGAAGGCAGGCAAAAGGTGCTTGCGGTACCGCTGATCTTGAGCAAACCGGGCAGGGTCCTGTGCCAGGGGGATGAGCTGGTCAAAGAACGTTTTTGAGTTCATGCCGAAGGTGTCGAAGTCTTTAGCCAGCTCGGTCATGTTGCGGTCGTAGACGACGTTGCCTCGCATGAACCCAGCCATCACTGCAGACGGGGAGGCCGTATCAGCTTCGACCAGCACCACAGGGCGCGGCCACTGAAGAGCTAGAGCGACGGTTGACATCGTGACACCGGGGGCGCCGTGGGTCGAGAAATGCGCAATGATTGCCATGACTTACTGTGCTCCCTCAATTAGCACGGCAACCTTCTTCTGCACAACGGCATCCATGAAAGCGGACTTCTTGGAGGTGCCTTCAGGGACCACGACGTCAATCT
>CALGXU010000139.1 GCA_937935205.1 uncultured Rothia sp. | reverse complement strand
ACAACTCACGCCGACAACTCAGACCGAGAAAGCGGGTACGCGAAAGCCCCCGCCTTCCGGAAAAGTTCCGGGAGCGGGGGCTTCAAGCGTTTACGAGCTAGCGTCGCTTTTTGTCGGTGTCGATAATGTCGATACGCATCGGCTCACCATCAGAAATAGCGTCCATCACCAGACGGATGCTCTTGGCGGTACGACCAGACCTGCCGATAACTCGGCCCAGGTCATCCGGATGCACGCGAACCTCAAGGGTTTCACGGTGACGCTGGGTGCGCAGGCGCACCTTCACATCCTCCGGACGATCGACAATCCCTCGAACCAGGTGTTCGAGTGCGTCAGCCAACATGATTACTCAGCTGCTTCCTCAGCCTCAGCCTCGGGAGCTGCTTCCTCAGCAGCCTCTTCAGCCTTCTCAGCCTTGGGGGTGATAGCCTCGGGCAGGATCACGGAACCCTTTTCGGGAACAACGAACTCAGCCTTAGCCTCGACGGGCAGAACCTTGGACTCTGCCTTCTCGCCCTTGAATGCAGCCCAGTCGCCCGAGAGCTTCAGCAGAGCCAGAACCTGCTCGGTCGGCTGTGCGCCGACGGAGAGCCAGTACTGAGCACGCTCAGAGTTGATCTCGATACGCGAGGGGTGCTCGGTCGGGTGGTAAATACCAATCTCTTCGATGGTCTTACCGTCGCGCTTGACGCGCGAATCAGCGATCACGACGCGGTAACGAGGATCGCGGATCTTACCCATACGCTTGAGACGAATCTTAACAGCCACTTTAGTGGTTACTCCTGTTTCATAATTTGGTGCGAGGCACACGGTTCAGCACCCGTGGGGCGGGCCATTCACGGCGCCTCTATGGACACAACGGCGCGCGAAGAGAGGGGTCGCGCGTCGCCGGGTACTCAGCTAGGGTATCAGAGCCCAAGATTTTAAGCTAGCGACACGGAAAAATAATTGCCCAAGACACCGAATATCACTTATAAACAGCGTTCTGTGCCCCGTGACGCACCCGGTAATGTGTCCGGCAGCTCCCCGCCCAGCCGCAATGTGGCTGCCGCCAGCCGAGGTTGCCAGAAATCGGGGCTACTAAGAGTCGAGGTTGCTCATCTCCAGAGTCTCCCCCGTCTCCAGGGCGCGGTAGCACTCACGCAGACGCTCCACCATCGACGGGCGCACGTAGCCCTCCAGGTTCTCCGGAGCAACCCACTCATAGGTCACCAGCTCAGCATCCTGCAGGGTAATCTTCGTATCCGCCGCGATCACGCCGCCGTCATACATGTAGTAGGTCGAATCGCCCCACACGCCCAGCGCCAGGCCGTGGAAAATCAGCAGCACGCGACCCAGCTTCACATCCAGGCCCAGCTCCTCCACAATCTCACGCTCACAGCCGGGTTTGGGCGCCTCGCCAGCCTCCACGGTGCCGCCGGGAAGAATCCAGCCGTCCTTATAGTTCGGCTTGACCAGCAGCATCTCGCCGCGCTCATTACGGATCAGAGCACCAG
>CALGXU010000138.1 GCA_937935205.1 uncultured Rothia sp. | reverse complement strand
TTCCGCAGATTCTGCGTGAACCCTACGCGGCGGCAATGGCTGATTCCATGATGCTTCCGCTGGTTGCTGCGGCAGTGGGCGCGGTCGTGTGCCTGTTCTACGCCTCCGCAAAGGCTTCGGAGGCGAAGGGCGCCGTGCAGAATGCTGAGGCAGAGACCAACAACTAGACGGCAGGCCGGATTGGGCGAACACCATATTCGGTGCTTAAACCTGAGATAAGGTGCAAATACCGGGACAAGCTATATGCACCCTGTGTATGATGAAGCAGGTCACAGTCGAACAGAAAGGAACTAGGAACAGTTCCTTTGCCTCCACTGGAGGGTTCGGCAGTGACCTGCTGTCTTTTAATCGCCATGCTCACTTGCGGCGCACCGGCTGCACACCGGAGGCAGCGACACATATGACCACCGCACCGCGTGGCTTGGCTACCGTTTGATCCTTCTACTCACCGAAGATGCACTGCACGCAACGTCAGATGGAGCAACCTAACGCGCGGTCAAGACACGAAGAGAGCTCCCATGTCTTTTATGACCTCAACTCGCGTAGTGCGTACCGCGCTCGCCTCAGCAGCCCTGCTGGTACTCGGTACTGTAGCCGCACCCGCCGCTAACGCGTACAACCCTGACATTGACGGCGACGGCATCCCCAACACCTGGGAAATGAAGGGCTACGATGCCGACGGCGACGGCAAGGTAGACGTGGACTACCCCGGCATGGGTGCCAATCCGCTGAAGAAGGACATCTTCGTGGAGATGGACTACATGCCCGGCCTGCTCGCCAGCGAAGAAGAGCTCGACCGCATCACCGAGTCCTTCGCACAGCTTCCCCTGCGCAACCCCAACGGTACCACCGGCATCAACATCCACCTGGACGCCGGTAGCGCCCGCAGCGCCAAGTACAACCTCGGCGGCGGCAACGAAGTGGCGCACGAACAGCTCGACAATACCATGACCAAGTGGGCCGAAATCCGCTCCAAGAACATGGACCCCAACCGTGAAAGCGTCTTCCACTACATGATTTGGGGTGACGCCTACGACGAGTACGGTTCCTCCGGCCTGGGCTACGTGGGCGGCCGCGGCTTCGTCGTGACCGTCGGCCCGCGCTTCTGGGGCAAGTCCGCAACCTCCGACGTGCGTGTGGGCACCTTCATCCACGAGCTCGGCCACAACCTCGGTCTGGGCCACGGCGGCACCGATGACGTGAACGACAAGCCGAACTACCTGAGCGTCATGAACTACATGTACCAGATCTACGGTGTGCGCCGCGCCAGTGGCGAGCTGAAGTTCAGCTACTCGACCCGCGCCTACAAGACCCTGGACGAGAACAAGCTGGACGAGCGTGCCGGCTTTGGTCGCAACGCCTACGGCTGGCTGTACTTCCGCAAGCCTGCCTGGGAGGGTATTGACTTCAACGGCAACGGCAAGATTGATGACGAGCCGGTGTCGGTTGACCTGAACGGTGACGGTCAGCTGACCGAACTGACCGCCCCGAACGATATGGAGACCCTGAAGCTGCAGGCTGAGGGCACCGAGGCGCAGGGCGGCGTGTACCGTTCCGAGAAGCACCTCTCGGCTGAGATTGACCACAACGAAATGACTGCCGACCTGGCTCGTTCCAAGGGCATGGTTCCCGCGAAGGACTAGTCTCTAGCGACTGTCGGCGGTGACCGATACGCTGAGCCTTAAACACAGCGAGGGGCCCGGTATCCATAACGGATGCCGGGCCCCTTACTGTTTATGTTCGTTCCCTTAGCGGGTCATCTCCCTTAGCGGCTAATGGTTGCCGAAGCGCGCAAACCAGCCAGGTCCTGGAAGGTGTACTCGCCGCCCTCGGTCAGCTGCATTGCGACGCTACCGCTAGTGATCTGAGCGGTGGTGGTCAGGGTGTAGCTGGAGGTCACCTCAGTGAAGTACACCGGAACCAGCGAAGCCAGCACCTGTGCGTAGCTCACGCCGTCCTTCGCGGTGGCTTCCAGGTAGTCGGAGGTGCGGATGTCCAGTACGCCGGTCCAGACGTTATCCTCGATGGTCGGCTCGTAGAACTTCGCGGTGTATGCGATGCCGTTGAACGCCGCCACGGCGGGGTTGTTGGTCTTCGCGCCGCCCTCGCTCTTAGCGAGTGTCGGAATCTCAACGTCGTTATCGACGTCCCACAGCAGCGGGTCGGTGACATCCTCGGCGGTGGGGAAAGTGAACTCGAAGGTCACCTGCAGGTGCGCCTGAGGGTACAGCCAGGAGCTACCCTGGAACTCGCCCTTGGAGTTGATGGGTGCGGAAATCCACAGACCCGCGCCACCGTACAGGCCGGCACCGACGCTACCGCCGGGGGTGAAGGTGCCGCCGCCGCCGCTCTGCGGGATGGTGGAGGTTGCGGTGATGTTGGGTACCTGCACGGTGTAGGAATCCAGGCCGTAGCGGGTGTCGTAGTCGTTGGCGGGGTTCGAGTTGAACGCCTGGGTGAAGACACCGAACCTCATGGTCGGGGTTTCCTGCGCGTCGGTGGACGCCGCGTAGGCGGGTACCGCCGCTGCGGTTGCGATGACGGGGGTGCTCCACGCGGCACCCTTGATGAGGGCGCGGCGGTTCAGACCGTTAGTGGTGTTCGAGGAAGAAGTCATGGGATCTCTCTTGTTATGAAGAATGTGGTGATGCATGTGAGTTGAATTACTGATACTCTAATGTAATTCAGCTCATCTTCAAAATTATCTCAACTTTTACTTCAATGTATGAACATTGCGGCACCCAGCTCACCTAGCGCGTGAAACGGGAGCATCATGGAAACCGAGGAGAACGCCCTCCCGGAAAACTCCACAGAAACACCACCGTTCACCACACACTTAAGGAACGCAACATGGCATTTATGAAGAGCGCACGCGTCACGCTTGCCTCCCTCGCAGTGCTCTGCCTGGGCACTATCGCAGCCCCCGCAGCAAACGCCTACAGCCCCGACATCGACGGCGACGGCATCCCCAACATCTGGGAAATGAAGGGCTACGACGCTGACGGCGACGGCAAAATCGACGTCGACTTCCCCGCAATGGGCGCAGACCCCAACCACAAAGACATCTTCGTCGAGATGGACTACATGGCAGGCCTGCTGCCCAGCGAAGACGAACTGGACCGCATCACCAAGATTTACGCCGACCTGCCCATGCGCAACCCCGACGGCACCACCGGCGTGAACATCCACCTCGACGCCGGTGACGCCCGCAGCGCCAAGTACAACCTCGGCGGCGGCAACGAAATCAGCTACCAGGCACTCGACAGCGAATTCAAGGCGCTCCACCGCATCAAGGCGACCGAAGGCAAGTTCAACCCCGCCCGCGAAGGCACCTTCCACTACGTCATCTGGGGCGACTACTACGACAACAGCACCTCCTCCGGCATCGCTATTTTCGGTGGCCGTAACCTCATGGTGACCGTGGGCCCGCAC
>CALGXU010000137.1 GCA_937935205.1 uncultured Rothia sp. | reverse complement strand
GTCGTCGAGCTGTCCACACCAATACCCCACAGCACGCGAGAACCAACAGCAGCCTCAACGTAGCACGCAGCGTTAGCAGTCGACGAAGACGACATCGTGTGCTCCGAATAATCCATCACGCGAATATCCACGCCCTCGCCCGAAAGGATGTTCTGCAGAGCATCCACCGGACCGGTACCCGAAGCCGAACGGGTGTAAGTGTGACCATCAATGTTCAGACCAACACGCAGAGTGGTCGCACCAGTATCAGCCGAATCAATGTTAATCGACTCAATACGGTACTTACCCCAACGGTTCTGCGGATCCGGAGTCGGCAGGTACTCATCCGCAAAGATGTTCCACAGCTTCTCGCTGGTCATCTCGCCGCCCTCAGCGTCAGTACGAGCCTGAACAATCTTCGAGAACTCAACCTGAGCACGACGCGGCAAATCCAGGCCGTGATCCTGCTTCAGCAGGTACGCCATACCGCCCTTACCGGACTGCGAGTTCACACGAATAATCGCCTCATAAGTACGACCCAGATCGCGAGGATCAATCGGCAGGTACGGAACCTCCCAGTACACCTCATCCACGGTCTTACCCGCCTCAGCAGCGGTACGCTCCAGAGCCTCAAAGCCCTTCTTAATAGCGTCCTGGTGAGAACCAGAGAACGCAGTGAACACCAGGTCGCCACCGTACGGCGAACGCTCGTGCACCTTCAACTGGTTGCAATACTCAACAGTCTTACGGATACCGTCAATATCAGAGAAATCAATCTGCGGATCAATACCCTGGGTGTACATGTTCAGACCCAAAGTCACCAGGTCAACGTTACCGGTGCGCTCGCCATTACCGAAGAGGCAACCCTCAATACGGTCAGCGCCCGCCAGGTAACCCAGCTCAGCAGCAGCCACGCCGGTACCGCGGTCATTATGTGGGTGCAGTGACAGCACAATGTGCTCGCGGTGGTTCAGGTTGCGGTGCATCCACTCGACCGAGTCGGCGTACACGTTCGGGGTAGCCATCTCAACGGTAGCGGGCAGGTTCACAATCAGCTCGCGGCCGTTCTGGCCAATCTCCAGCTCCTCAGCCACAGCGTTCACCACGCGAGCCGCATACTCCAGCTCGGTGCCGGTGAAGGACTCGGGCGAGTACTCGTAGATGACCTTAGTATCAGAAATCATCTGCTCTTCGTACTTGCGGCACAGACGCGCACCCTGTAGGGCGATATCCAGCACGCCCTCCTGGTCCTGCTGGAACACCACGCGACGCTGCAGCACGGAGGTCGAGTTGTAGAAGTGCACGATGGCCTGCGGTGCGCCCTCGATGGCCTCGAAGGTGCGGGCAATCAGGTGCTCGCGGGCCTGCAC
>CALGXU010000136.1 GCA_937935205.1 uncultured Rothia sp. | reverse complement strand
TCCAGAATGGGGGACGGCTCGGGCACCTCAACCCCTTGCGCCGTCAGCTTCTGCCACGCCTGCCGGTCCTGACGAATCTGCGGATTCCGCATCGTAATCTTCATGGCTGCCGGGTCGGTCGTATCCACGACACTAGTCATTGAAGACGCCTCGTTAGCACCCCACTGCTTACCGTACAAAGTAGGCGCAGGACGATTAATGCCCAAGTTCAAACAGTGATAGTACAGATCCCACATATCCTGAGCGCTCGCACCACGGGCACGCAGACGAGAGCTGGAGACAAAGCGATCACGAAGCTTCTTAGCCTCCTTGTGGTAATGCTCCAGCTCCTCAGCAGTCGGCTCAGCATCAGCAGAGCCAAACACCTTATCCCACTGCTTCGAAGCCCACGCCAGGGGAGTACCTTCTCCCCACCGCTGCGAGCTCTTCGGGTGACGGCGGCCCAGATACACGCCAAGGTAGCGGCGGAAGGTCTTAGCGCCCTGCAGCCGCAGAGTATCAGCCTGCGCTCGCATGAAGGTGTTGTAGATGGGGGCGACGGGAACACCGGTAGCGGCAGATTCTTGCTCCTGACGCTCAAGCATCATCTTCAGCCAGGCCTGGCTGTCAAAAGGCATGGTGGTTAGGCGCAGATGGATAGGAACGTCGGTGACGTTCTTAAAAATGGTGTCGATGTCTTCTGCGTGCTGTTCGAGCTTGCGGAGGGTGGTGATGCCGAAGTTCTCGCCGGCGATGACCATATAGGTCCACACCTCGGAGTTCGAGCAGATGATCAAGTCATCACAGTAGGTGACATCGAGAAGGTCTACGCTGCTGAGCACGCCAATTTGGCTGAGGGCGTCTCCGAGGGAAGTTTTCATACTCATAATTGGTCCTTCAAATGGGTTAGCTATTGTCGTGTTGTTTGCGGGTACGTGTAGAGGGGTGAATCATCTTGACCTGCACAATGCGCTTTGCCCCTCGATAGGGTTTGCCATTGACCTGCAGGTGCGTTGCGCGGCTGTAGTAGCTCCACAGTAGCTTTGCCCGCAGGGTCGTGGGGACAGAAGAATGCCGGTCTTTTTCATAGAGCATCCACCCAAAAATGCAGGGCAAAGCCCATGCAATAGAGCTGATGGGTACTAGCGTTAGAGGCCAGAACTTGAGAACAGTGAAGAAGGCCCACACTGGGATCGTGAAGAGAGCCATGTAAATCCACAGAACCCAGTTCAAGAATTCTTCAGGAATGTACTTTGTGAAGTTGATATCCGAGGTACCGCGAACATAGCGGTCCCGGAACTCGTAAATCTCGGTGTTGTTTTTGACGTGACGTGCCAATGTGTTCCCCTTGGGTCTTATCGGAAGAGGAAAGGGGCTACAAAACAGTCAGAGTCTGCAGCCCCTTCTCTTCTCATCCGCTTAGTTGAACATGGTGCTGATCAAGTTGCCGATGCCGTTAGAGATCGGGACACGCTGGGAGTACAGGCCTGCTGCCACCATCACAAAAGCCAGGGTAATCAGAAGCTTCTTACCGCCCTCTTTAAAGTTGATGAAGAATGCGATAGCGCAGAGGACAGAGACGCCTGCTGCCACCATAGTGTCGCCGTTGTTAATAATGTTCTGAAAAAACTGCATTATTTTTCCTTGTCGAATTGATTTTGTATGAACGCTTCTACTGAGCGTGGTGTGCTACGTACTACTGGTTCTGTGAGACGTAAGCCTTCTGATCTAGCGGAATGGAATCAACCTTAGAGACTAGCCACCTCCCGTCCTTCTGTACAAAGTCGAGGCGGTAGTTTGCCTCAACGACTGCTCCGGATTTGCTGGACCAGCGGACTTTCACATCTGCATAGGTGCGCGACAAATCCTTGGCCTGGTAAACCTTAATCTCTGATGCGTCGGAAGGGGAAGCCAGGTACAGGCCGCCCGATAGGGGAGCAGGAGTCATGTCTCCAGTAATCAGTGCCTGCAGCACCGTGCGGTCACCCTTACCCCATGCGTCCATGTACGAACGGATCTGAGCTGTGACCGGGGTCGAAACGTTCGGCTGCGCCTGCAGATCATGGACTACCGCCTCGTCCCGGTACGCCTGACCGGGGACAGGAAGAGCCGGATTCGAGACAGGAGCCGGCATGGACAGCGGAGAGTATTCCCCGTAGTTCTCACCAGCCAACACGCGCACCGTGTCGAAGACCGGGGCAATCGACGGATCACTGAAGAAGATGCCGCAGGTCACATCATACTCTCGATCTTTTCCCTCTACCTTCTTCGTAATCGGGGAAGTCGTGTAAGCAACCGCCTGCTTACCCTGACCATTCCAGCCCTTCCTAGAATCCCAAGAGGGGTTGTAGACCTTCAGAGCCGTACCGCGCGCATCAGGATTATCAGAATCCCAGGTGTACCAGGCACGGGAAAGACCACAGCCGTAGTCAGAGGCACCCTGACGTACCAGATCCTCCGTAGGCGGCGCCTGACGATTCATCTTGAAACCCTGACTCATCGCAAAGACCCAGAGCGTCGGGACGGTAAGGGCGATAAGGCCAGTGATGGCCCAGCCGCGGAGGCGCCGCTGCTTGAAGGCCGGATCGGGGCCAGCGTCCAGGTAGGGGTCGCCCGTGGTTTCGGGGGTGGGCTCGGCGGCGGGGGTTGGTTCCCGGGTGCGGCGGAACATAGGTGGGTGGGTCCTTTCGTCTCCCCGCGGCGTGTACGTTGTACCTTGCTGTTCAAATCCGCGCACAGGCGAGAAGAAGAAACAAACAATTTAAACGACGAACCACGGTAAATATTGGGCTCTGTGCTGTATTTAGTATAGATGGAATCTTTCATAGTGCGGTAATAACGAATGCACTTATCCCTCCAACGAGACTGCTGCTCCGTCACCTCCGCATTCAGCTGCGCATACGCCGTCGAACCATCCGTCCAGAACGCCAGCTCCTCCAAATCGCACCACTGATCCACGCACCACGCCTTCACGCCACCCTTGACCGTCTCAGCCAGAAAATTCTCACTGACCAGCATCTTCACCACACGAGCCACACGGCGAGCGCTGATGCCAGTGATGCGGATCAGCTCTGCCAGGGTGCGCTTGTTGCGGCGGGTGAAGGTGTGGAAGATGAACCAGGCGGCCTTGTCGAGGCCGTAGAAGGCCTGG
>CALGXU010000135.1 GCA_937935205.1 uncultured Rothia sp. | reverse complement strand
TTGTGGTTTCGAACTCGCAAACTCAGCCACAGGCTAAGTCCGCCCAGCTAACCGGGTCTGCCCAGCTAACCGGTTTAGTTCTCAGCCTTCTGCTCACGCTCGGAAGTCACCGACAGGCCGTCGCTGGCAACGTCCGGGTTCACGTCCACGGTCACGGTGTCACCGTCGTGAATAGCACCGGAGAGGATGCCACGAGCCAGGCGGTCACCAATCTCGCGCTGAACCAGGCGGCGCAGCGGGCGGGCACCGAACGCCGGGTCGTAACCAGTCTTACCCAGCCACTCCAGGGCTGCTTCGGTCACGTTCAGGGTGAGGCGGCGGTCCTCCAGACGCTTAGCCATGCTCTTGACCTGCAGACCCACAATCTGGCCCAGGTTCTCAGCCGACAGGGGCTGGAACATGATGATGTCGTCCAGTCGGTTGAGGAACTCGGGGCGGAATGCCTGGTGCACAACCTCCATAGCCTTCTCGGATCGCTCGTCGAAGGGCAGATCCTGGTTGACCAGGTACTGCGAACCGAGGTTCGAGGTCAGGATCAGGATGACGTTGCGGAAGTCCACGGTGCGGCCCTGGCCGTCGGTCAGGCGGCCGTCATCGAGTACCTGCAGCAGGATGTCGAAGACCTCGGGGTGTGCCTTCTCCACCTCGTCGAGCAGGACCACCGAGTAGGGGCGACGGCGTACAGCCTCGGTCAGCTGACCGCCCTCTTCGTGGCCGACGTATCCGGGAGGGGCACCGACCAGGCGAGAAACGGTGTGCTTCTCGGAGTACTCACTCATGTCGATACGCACCAGGGCACGCTCGTCATCGAACTGGAACTCAGCCAGTGCCTTAGCCAGCTCGGTCTTACCGACACCGGTCGGGCCCAGGAACAGGAAGGAACCAATCGGGCGGTTCGGGTCGGAGATGCCGGCACGGGCACGACGCACAGCGTCAGAGACAGCCACCACGGCAGCTTCCTGACCAATCAGGCGGGCACCGATACGCTTCTCCATTTCGAGCAGCTTCTCGGACTCACCCTGCATCATGCGGCCTGCGGGGATGCCGGTCCAGGAGGAGATGACCTCGGCGATATCGTCCGCGGTGACCTCTTCGGAGACCATGGACTCGCTCTTGGCGGTGTCCTCGGCACGCTGTGCTTCTTCCAGCTCAGCCTGCTTTGCGGGAATCTCACCGTAGAGCAGGCGGGATGCCTCAGCGAGGTTACCCTCACGCTGTGCAACCTCTGCGCGGGAACGCAGCTCGTCAATCTGGGTCTTGAGGTCACCCACGCGGTTCAGGCTAGCCTTCTCCGCCTCCCAACGAGCGTTGAGGGCGTCAAGCTGCTCCTTCTTGTCAGCCATGTCCTTGCGCAGCGCTTCCAGACGCTCCACGGATGCGGGGTCGGTCTCGTTGGCAAGTGCCAGCTCCTCCATGGTGAGGCGGTCCACGGCGCGGCGCAACTGGTCGATTTCCTCCGGTGCGGAGTCAATTTCCATGCGCAGGCGGGATGCTGCCTCGTCAATCAGGTCAATTGCCTTGTCCGGCAGCTGACGGGAGGGAATGTAGCGGTTGGACAGGGTTGCTGCGGCAACCAGTGCGGAGTCAGCAATCTGCACCTTGTGGTGTGCCTCGTAGCGTTCCTTCAGGCCGCGCAGAATACCGATGGTGTCATCTACGCTGGGCTCGCCCACGTACACCTGCTGGAAGCGGCGCTCCAGGGCAGGGTCCTTCTCGATGTTCTCGCGGTACTCGTCGAGGGTGGTGGCACCAATCAGGCGCAACTCGCCACGAGCCAGCATGGGCTTGAGCATGTTGCCTGCGTCCATGGAGCCTTCGGATGCGCCAGCACCGACAACGGTGTGAATCTCGTCGATGAAGGTCACAATCTGACCCTCGGACTTCTTGATTTCTTCGAGGACTGCCTTCAGGCGCTCCTCGAATTCACCGCGGTACTTTGCGCCTGCGACCATGGAGCCCAGGTCCAGGCTGATGAGGGTCTTGCCGCGCAGGGATTCGGGCACGTCGCCGGAAACCATGCGCTGTGCCAGGCCTTCCACGACGGCGGTCTTACCGACGCCGGGCTCACCGATCAGAACGGGGTTGTTCTTGGTGCGGCGGGAGAGCACCTGCACGACGCGGCGAATCTCAGAGTCACGGCCGATGACCGGGTCCAGCTTGCCCGCGCGGGCAATGGCGGTCAGGTCGGTGCCGTACTTTTCAAGCGCCTGGAAGGTGCCTTCGGGGTCGGGGGTGTCCACGGTGCGGTCTCCTCGGACGTTGGGGATGGTCTGTGCGATGAGCTCTGCGGTAGCGCCGAGCTTGTGCATTGCGGTTGCGGTGCTATCGGTTCCGCTGGCAATGCCCAGCAGAATCATTTCGGTGGAGACGTAGGTGTCACCGAAGCCCTGGGCGCGGGTCTGCGCCGCCTGCAGAGCGGAGAGCGCGGCACGACTGAGGGAGGCGTTCTGCACGGAAGCGCCGGATGCCTTGGGCAGCTTCTTGATTTCGGCAGATGCCGCCTCGGAGATAGCGTCGACATCCAGGCCTGCAGCCTTGAGGACTGCTACGGCGACGCCTTCGCGCTGGTCCATGAGGGCCTTGAGGATGTGCGCGGTTTCAATAGTGGGGTTGCCGGCGGTTTGAGCGTTAGTATTTGCCGCCGAGATGACTTCTTGACTCTTGGTCGTGAACTTGTTGTCCATGATGTTCCTTTCCTATTTCGAGGGGCTTATCCTATGCGCCCCCGCATTACATAACTTGAGTCTACTCCACTCAACTATGTTTCGCAAGCCTTTTGCAAAAAATTTTTTGAATTTTTCGCTCCACCTCGCGTCCCCTGCCACCCACACAAAAGCCCCGGTCGAAACTGCATTGTTATACTGACCAAACTGGGCGCTTGCGGGCTCCCACAACCACAACTCAGAATGGGGACCCACATGAAAATACTGGTTCTAGGCGCAACCGGCCGCACCGGTCGCATCTTCACCCGCAAAGCCCTAGAGGAGGGGCACACGGTCACCACCTACGTGCGCAACCCCGACAAGGCGCTAGCACTTTTGGAGGCGCATCAAAATCTCACCGTTATTCCGGGAACCCTGGACGATGCCGAACAGCTAGCCACCGCAGCCTCCGGGCAGGACGTGATGGTTAGCATCCTGGGGCAGAAAGCCACCGTGCGAGAATTTCTCTCCTCCACGTTCATGCAGGAGCGTCTGCCGCTCATCGTGCAGACGGTCACGGGCGCAGGCGTGAAGCACTGCGTTCTGCTGAGCGCCTACGGGGTGGGCGATACGGTACGAACCGCATCATTCCCCATGCGCCTGGTGTGCAAGGTCATCATGCGCGGCATTTTCACCGACAAGGTTAAGGCGGACGCCCTGGTCGCCGAGTATCAGCCGTATATTTCGCGCACGCATCCGGGTAGGCTGACCGATAAGCCCGGCAGGGGCGGGGTGAAGGTGTTTGATATGGCGACGGTCGAGCGAACTGCGGGCGTCCCAACGATTGCCCGTGAGGACGTTGCCGATGCGCTGCTCACTATCGCGAAGAACCCCCAGAACGCGGGCACGGATTTTTTGGTGACAACTGGGGACGCCATCCTACGCTCACCCCAGAAATAAACCGGTAGGCTTAAGGCATGACGACTACGAATACCTTCCCCGCCGCCATTCTCTTCGACCACGACGGAACCCTCGTCGATACCGAACCCGTATGGGCTGCCGCCAAGGTTGCTCTCGCCTCAGAATTTGGCGGCACCTGGACCGAGCAGGACACCCTCGACTGCCTGGGCCTGTCGATGCAGTTCACCCTGAATCGCTTGCGCGAGCGCGGCGTAAACCTGCCGGACGAGGAGATTAACAACCTGCTGGTGGCGAAGGTGCACGAGACTCTGGCGCAGCAGCCGGTCGAGTTCCTGCCCGGTATTGAGCGTTTCCTCTTGGAGGTTCGCGATGCGCAGATTCCGGCGGCAGTCGTCACGAATGCGACCACCTCCGTGGCTCGCCGCACCGCGAATGCGGCACCCGAGGGCGCCTTCTCGGTGATTATTGGCAATGATGAGACGACCCACCCGAAGCCGAACCCGCAGCCCTATCTTTTGGCGGCGGAACGTCTGGGTGTTGACCCGACTCAGTGCGTGGCGATTGAGGACTCTCCTTCGGGTGTGCGCAGTGCGACCGCGGCGGGAATGCGCGTGATTGTTGTGCCGGGCGAGCTGGAGGTTCCGGAGGAGTTGGGCACCGTACGCCTCAAGCATGAGGAGCTGACCCTGGAGGCGGTGCGCGCGCTGGCGTAGCCGCCCGATTCGCACGCTGGATGCCCTGCAGAGAAAGCTCGGCAGAAAACTGAATACGCTTCACCGTAAAGGGTGGGATGCGCGAGATGTGATACCGCGCGTCCCGCCCTTTGTGCATGCCTGAGCGGCGAGCCGCATGGGCGTTTGGCCTGGCTGTGCGGGCGTTGGGGTGGGCGTTTGAGCAGGGTTTTGAGCGGGGCTTCCGAGCGCGGCGCAACACGCAGATGACAATTTATTACGAATTACTCATAATAAGCTTGACAGCAGTTCCTTAAAATGATTTACTCATAATAACGATTCGGCGGGGTTACAAACCTCACCGAACCACAAACATCACAGCAACATGAAGGAGACCATCATGGCATTCGCAAACTACACCGCACCCGGCCTGACCATCGAAGAAGGCAAGGGCATTTCCGAGGTTCTCCAGGCACGTCTGCACGACCTGAACGACCTGCACCTGCTGCTGAAGCACGCTCACTGGAACGTGACCGGCCCCGGCTTCATCGCCGTTCACGAAATGATTGATCCCCAGGTCGACACCGTCCGCGAATTCGTCGACGCCATCGCAGAGCGTATGGCAACCCTGGGCGCAACCCCCAACGGTCTGGCTGGCGCACTGGTCGCACAGCGCACCGTCGAGGACTACCCCGTCGGCCGAGCACGCGTTGCTGACCACCTGCGCGCCCTGAACGACGTCTACACCCGCGTGATTGAGGCTCACCGTAATGCGATTGCATTCGCTGGCGAGTCCGACCCCGTCACCGAGGACCTGCTGATCGGTCAGACCGCTGAGCTGGAGAAGTTCCAGTGGTTCATTCGCGCGTTCCTGGAAAACGGCGAAGGCAACATCTAAGCCAGTGTTCTAAAGACACGAATCTTAGAGTCATAAACCGGGCGGGTGCGCTCTCCTATATGGAGGGTGCACCGCCCGGTTTTTCATACTCGGTATACACCGAGTTCACGCGTCATTCCTCGTCCACGCGGTACAGCAAAGTACGTTGAGGCGAACATAAACATGGGGTTAGCCCGTCCTAGATTTTCTGTTCAGAGTGCTTTAGAGTGGTTCACTGGCCGTCAACAGAACACATAGATTTGAAGGCGTCATGGGTTGCTAACCGGCAGCCCCACACGTACCGCATGAGCAGCGGAAAGGGAACTATG
>CALGXU010000134.1 GCA_937935205.1 uncultured Rothia sp. | reverse complement strand
GATGAGTTGCTGGCGGGTTTCCGCCCCTCTGAACGTTTTGGTGAAGTGTCTTTTGATAGCTACATTCCTGATCCGAATCAGCCATCGCAGGCTGAGGCTGTGCAGAAGCTGAAGGATTTTGGCGACAAGATTAATGGTGGCGGCGCTGGTGCCGGTTTCTTTGGTCGCCTGTTTGGTGGCAAGAAGAAGGATTCGACGAAGGCTGGCCTGTACCTTGACGGCGGTTTTGGTGTGGGTAAGACTCACCTGTTGGCGTCGCTGTGGCATTATGTGGATGGCCCGAAGGCGTTCGGTACTTTTGTGGAGTACACGAACCTGGTGGGTGCGTTGACGTTCCGTAAGACGGTTGAGGCGTTGAGCAGCTACAAGCTGGTGTGTATTGACGAGTTTGAGCTGGATGATCCGGGTGATACTGTGCTCATGTCTCGTCTGATGCGTGAGCTGGCGGATGCTGGCGTGAAGCTTGTGGCGACCTCGAACACGCTGCCTGGTGCGCTGGGTGAGGGCCGTTTCGCGGCTGAGGATTTTAAGCGTGAGATTCAGGTGCTTGCTTCGCAGTTTGAGGTGCACCGTGTGGATGGTGAGGATTTCCGTCACCGTGGCCTGCCTGCTGCGCCGGAGCCTGTATCAGACGCCGAGTTTGATGCGAAGGTTGAGGAAGTGTTCGGCGGCCAGACTGTTGGTGTTGATAACTTCGCTGACCTGGTGGAGCATCTGGCGAAGGTGCACCCGTCGCGTTACCGCCAGCTGATTGATGGCCTGGATGGTATTGCGTGGCGTGATGTTCACCCGATTACTGAGCAGTCGGTGGCGTTGCGTTTTGTGGTGTTGGCTGACCGCCTGTATGACAAGGACTTGCCGATTGTTTCTTCGGGTGTGCCTTTTGACAAGGTGTTTACTGAGGAGATGCTGGCTGGTGGTTATCAGAAGAAGTATTTCCGTGCGGTGTCTCGTTTGACTGCGTTGGCTCGTGAGGGCATGCTCGGCGAGTCTGAGTAGCCGCCGCCTGGCGTTGCGGGACTCTGCAGCGTGAATGCGTGAACTGCGCCGAAAAGTTTTATATGCAAAAGGCCCCCGCCGGATGCTCCACGAGAGGATCCGGAGGGGGTCTTTGTTTGCCTTGGCTAGTTTTTATTCTTGGGGTCGATGCTCTGCAAGCCTAGCTGGGTGCTGTACACCAGCTCGTAATCGCAGAGCCTGTACGAGTACACGCCTGCTTCGATCTCTTCGAAGGGCAGGATGAGCTGTCCTTCCAGCATGAATGAATTCTGCCAGTTCTCGATGCGTTCCTTTTCCAGCTGGTCGAGCGCATCGTCGAATCGGAGTTTCCCACCCTCGATGCGGTGGTTGGGTGCATCTGAGTATTGGTAGGGGAGTCGAATCGATGAAGCCGCAAGTTGCATGCTCTGCCAGTAAGTCGGCGGGTCGTCGGCTGAAGCGTCAAAGCGGAGAGAATCAGCCTCGTCTGTGCCGTTGATGGAAGGCAAGAGTTGGTAGCTTTTAATCGCGCTCTTGGGGTTGCCCGGTTGGTTCCGTTCCACAATGATTGCGATAACCTCCAGGGATGCATCGGTGTCGCGAACCTTTGCCTCACCGATTTGCTCGTCAGAGAATCGCCGGTCGTTGGATTGGAGAAGACTCTTCATACAGTCCGCCATGGTGTACTGTGCACGCTGAGGCGCGCAGAGCAGATAGCCTTCAGCTCGGGCCTTGGCTTGTTCTTTACCCTTCTCGTACTCCTGCTTGGCGCTCTCGTAGACTTCTGCCCAGGCTTCCGGAATCTCAGCAGACGCATTTTTCTGGTAGGTCTTCTGCACCAGAGGGCTAATGTCAGCAGGAATTCGAATCGGCTCACCGTCGAAGTGGGGGAGTAGCTGTGCGTAGCTGCTGAGCAGAATCATCGGCTCGTAGACTGCCTTGGAACCACGCGGGAAATCGGGTGCTTCATCGTGCGAGCCGAAAGTTTCAACTCCTCGCACGTAGCACACCGGCTTACGGTATGCGGGGGTGCGTTCTGAGCTACTGCGGCTATCGTGACGGTGTAGACGTCCCATGCGCTGAAGTACCAGGTCAACCGGCGCGAAGTCGGTAATCATTACGTCAAAGTCCAGGTCAAGCGACTGCTCGATGACCTGCGTACCCACCACAATGAGGCGGTGCGGGCGCGAGGAATCCTCCCCGTCAGCTTCGCTGTAGTGCGCCTTCTTGCCGAGCTTTGAGACAAGGAGCTCTTCTTGCTCGGTGCGGTGCGTGGCGGTAAAGCGAGAGTGGGTGAGGACTACGTGCTCTTCACCGAACTGTTCACTCAGGAATGCGTGCATTTCCTGGGCTCGTCCAACGGTGTTGCAGATGACTGCGGCGCATCCGTGGTCATTGGCGAGCGGTTCGAGTACGTTTAGGATCCTTTCGGGGCTGTCGTCAATGAGCTTCAGCTCGATTTCGGTTTGCTCTACGGGCTGTTCGACCTTCCATTTCTTGGGAGTTCCGTTGTCTTCGGCGGTGAGCGTGTGGATGACGGGGTAATCCAAATCAAGAGGTGAATTTTCAGTCATGGCAGGTGCTGAAGGTGCTTGAGTCTTCGCATGATTCGCCAGCATTCGAGCCATCATGTCATTATTCTGCGGTGCAGAAACAGAAGCAGTTACCTTGTTCTGTTCTGTTCCAATCTGCAGACCCTTGGCATAGTGCTCCATGAGATCATCACGAGTAGCTGACGGCAGGGTTGCCGACATGAGAATGACGGGCGCATTCATCTGACCCAGCCAGTAGAGCGCAGCGGAAAGGTACTTGCTCATGTATGCGTCGTAGGCATGCACCTCATCAATGATGATGACCTTAGAAGCAAGGCCAAGGTATCGGAGCATCACATGCCGTGCTTGCAGGGCGGTCATAAGAACCTGATCGATGGTGCACACAATGAAGCTGGAGAGAAGCCCCTTCTTAGTGCCGCTGAGCCAGCTGTGCCGTGCTAGAGATGTTCCGGGGCGCAGCGTTTTTCGATTGTTTTCTCGCCCGGGGGTAGAGGATTCATCGAAAATATCTGCCTTGGAGAGTGCTTCATAGGACTTGTTGAAGCGGTTCTTGGAGTGTCCCAGGAACATGGAGTGCGGCTCAATAGGTCCGCCGTGTTCTTGCGCCACGTTATTTGTCTGGTATTCCACCCAATCGATAACACGGTCAAAGAGGGCATTAGAAGTCGCCTGGGTTGGTGCTGCGAAGGCAACGCCGGTGCGACCGGTCGCCTGCGCAAGGAACTCGGCAGCGATGAGGCCTGCTTCGGTCTTACCCTGACCCATGGGAGCTTCGATGCACATCATGCCGCCGCTTTGCATGGAGCGTGCCGCTTCGACTACGACTTCCTGCATGGGTCGTAGGGTCGGATTTTTCCACCCAAAGCGGGATGCGTAGAGATCAGCTGCAGGTGTGCCGGGGTCGGTATCCAGTGCGG
>CALGXU010000133.1 GCA_937935205.1 uncultured Rothia sp. | reverse complement strand
ACCACCATAACCGGACATCACCGGAAAAACGCGGAGGCGCCCCCACCAGGGCGCCTCCGCGCACAAAAGCTAACTAGCTCACCGAAACAGCCGGGGACCCCTCGGGAACATACTCGCCCGAAGCCTCCATCTCAGCAGCAATACGGGTCGCCTCCTCGATCAGAGTCTCAACGATCTGATCCTCAGGCACGGTCTTAATGACCTCACCCTTCACGAAAATCTGGCCCTTACCGTTACCGGACGCCACACCCAGGTCAGCCTCACGAGCCTCACCCGGACCGTTCACCACGCAACCCATCACGGCAACACGCAGCGGAACCTTCATGTGCTCCAGGCCCTTCGTCACGTTCTCAGCAAGCTCCCACACGTTCACCTGCGCACGACCACACGACGGGCACGAAACGATATCCAGCTTGCGGGGGCGAAGGTTCAGCGACTCCAGGATCTTGGTGCCCACCTTCACCTCCTCAACCGGAGGAGCAGACAACGACACGCGAATAGTATCGCCAATACCCTGAGACAGCAGAGTACCGAACGCCACAGAGCTCTTAATAGTGCCCTGGAACGCCGGACCAGCCTCAGTCACACCCAAGTGCAGGGGCCAGTCACCGCGCTCAGCCAGCTGACGGTACGCCTCCACCATCACCACAGGGTCATTGTGCTTCACAGAAATCTTGAAATCACGGAAACCGTGCTCCTCAAAGAGCGAAGCCTCCCACACAGCAGACTCCACCAGAGCCTCCGGAGTAGCCTTACCGTACTTCTCCAGCAGACGCTTATCCAGCGAACCAGCATTCACACCAATACGCAGAGAAACGCCGTGGTCCGAAGCCATCTGAGCGATTTCCTTCACCTGGTCGTCGAACTTACGGATATTACCCGGGTTCACACGCACAGCACCGCAACCAGCCTGAATAGCCGCATACACGTACTTCGGCTGGAAGTGAATATCAGCAATCACCGGAATACGGGACTGCTTCGCAATAATAGGCAGAGCCTCCGCATCCTTATCAGTCGGGCACGCCACACGCACAATATCGCAACCGGCAGCGGTCAACTCAGCAATCTGCTGCAGAGTCGCACCAATGTCGTGGGTCTTAGTGGTCGTCATCGACTGCACCGAAATCGGAGATTCAGAACCAACACCGACAGAACCCACCTTAAACTGGCGGGTTTTACGACGCGGGGACAGAACCGCGGGAGCGGGCTTCGGCATACCAAGGCTGACCGACAAGGTTTTCCTCCATACATGGGTTATGAAGGACGTACGACGCATCCTTCGTTCAACTTTTTATTGTGCCACTGACGCGAAAGAAACCACTAATACGGGTACCCTTACCGCGCGCAACAACACACTAAAACAGGGTGATGGGCTTAACAATATCCGCCACAATCAGAATGACAGACATCACAATAAATGCGCCCGCCACCACATACGTCAACGGCAACAACTTCACCGGATCAAACGGACCCGGATCCTTACGCCCAGTCAAACGCGCAAAGAAGCGACGCACACCCTCCCAGAGCGCACCCAACACATGGCCACCATCCAGCGGCAGCAGCGGAATCAGATTAAACGCAAAAAGCATCAAATTCATATTCGCCACCAGCGAGACCAACATCGCGGCCTTCGCCTTCACATCAATACGGTCAGTAGCCGTCACCTCACCGGCAATACGACTCACACCAACCACAGACACCGGCGACTCGGCACTACGCTCACCACCAGTCACCAAAGTCACCGTCAACTCCCACACACGCTGCGGCAACGACAGCATCGACGAACCCACACGGGAGAGCGTATCGCCCACCATCGCAGGCACCTCAGTAATAGAACCAGGCACCAACTCACTCGACGGCGAAACACCCACAAAACCGCCGCGAGTCGTCGCAATCGAACCATCCGCAGCACGCGCATACTGGCCCTTACCATCCGAAACCGGGCGGATCATCTCAACCGGAGTCACCGACAAATCCAGACGCTGACCATCACGCTCCACCGTCAAAGTGCTCGGGTGAGAACCCGCCGCACGAATCGCCGAAGACACAGCCTCCCACGAACCCGTCGACGCACCATTCACAGCAACCACGCGGTCACCCACCTGCACACCGGCAGCCTTCGCCGGCGACGGGGTGGACTTATCCGTACACTCGCCATAGCTAATCGAATCATGAGTGACATTCACGCTCGGCACGCACTCAGACACCGCCGACACCTTATTCGTCACCTGCGCCGTACCAAAACCACAAATCAGCACAGCAGTACACACCACACCAATCAGTAGGTTCATCGTCGGGCCACCCAACATAATCACGATGCGCTTGAGCACCGGCAACTTATAGAACAGGCGGTCCTCATCACCGGGCTTCAGACGCTCAGCATCCGCCGCACGCGCCTCCTCAGCCAAGGACGCAAACGGGCTGGTACTGCCCGAATGGCCCTCCTCATGGTGCTCCTTCACCTCAGCAGGGCTCGGCGGGTACATGCCAATCATCGAAATGTAACCACCCAGCGGGATCGCCTTGAAACCGTACTCAGTCTCGCCGCGGCGGAAAGAGAACACGGTCTTACCGAAGCCAATCATGTACTGCGGAACGCGCACATTGAACAGCTTCGCGGGCACCAGGTGCCCCACCTCGTGCAGGGCAATCGAGACGGCAATAGCGATTGCCATGAGGATAATGCCCACAGCGTACAGCAGGATTTCCACGCTTTTTCTCGTTTCGGTTCGGGGATACGAAGCTTCTAGGATACTCGCTTAGCCTGTGAAGGGGCCCTCCCCCGCTTTCTGGAGGGGCTGGCTGGGGACGATACGAGGGGCGGTGTTCGTCCTCGTTCCTACAGGGGCACCCGCCCTCGCTTCGCTTCGGGCACCCTGATGTCACTTCGGACGACACCGCCCCTCCACACGCACGCTAGGCTACCGGAGGTGGCGCGCCGTGTTTTCCGGATGCGCCCTCAGGGTGTCACACGGACGCTCTTCCGCAGCGAAGCAAGGAATAAGCGGAGCGTCCGGGTGACGGGTGCCCCTGCGTAGGCGCGGAGGAAACATGCGGCGTGCCTCCCCAGACGCTGCATGAGATGAGAGGACGAACACCGCCCCTCAACACCGACTCAACGCGGCTAGCCTGCCGCCAGGGTCTGCGCCGGATCAATACGCGAAGCCTTCGCCGCCGGGTACAGACCAGCCAACACACCAACCAGCGCACCAGCACCCAGGCCCAGCAGAATAGTGTCGGCACTAATAATCGGCGTCCAACGGTTCATCAAAGACACAATCGAGATGCCGTTAACCGCCAGCACAATACCAGCCACAGCACCCAAAATACCGGTCAGCAGCGCCTCCGCCGAGAACTGCAGCAGAATACCCGAAGGGCGCATACCAATAGCCAGACGCAAACCAACCTCACGGCGACGCTCCATCACCGCAACCAGGAACGTATTCATAATGCCCATCGCACCAATTACGAGGGTAATAACGCTCATGGCTAGAAGCATGGTGCGTTGCTGCTGGTCGACAGCCTCACGAAGGGTCTTCGGCTCCGGCGGAACACTCACGCTATACAGGGCGGGACGTTCCGGCGAGAGCGCGTACGGTGCTTCCTCCGCAATCTGGTTTGCGGCACCGGCAACAGTACTCACCACAATCTGAGTGGAACGCTTACCGGTCTGCGCCGCAGCGGCACCACCACCGGCAGCGGGCTGTGCTTCTTCAACATCGGCACCGGGCTTCGCGCCCAGAGGCAGGTAGACCGAAGCGTACGACAGAGTCAGCGAGGGGTTCTCCCGTACCACACCGATGACGGTGTACGGCTCATCGCGAATATAGACCGTAACTCCGGGGCTGTAGGGTAGCGCGAGCTGGCGCATCACGCTTTCGCTGAGCACCACGACCTTATCGTTCCGCTCCACGTGCCCCTCATCGAAGGTACGACCCCACACCAGCTCGTGACCCTGCACGCTAAAGATGCTGGGGGTTGCCGCAAGGATGGCAGCCGTCACGTTAGCGCCGCGCTCACCGAAGTTGTCTGGGCCACGCTGAATATCTGCGGATTCATACAGCTGATCCACTAACGCGGTACCGGTCACTCCGTTCAGCTGGCTGACACGCCGGTAGTTCTCGCTTGCCGCCAGGCTCAATAGTTCAGCCCGGCTCATGGGCTCGGTTCGAGTGGAGCTTACCGTCAGGTGCTTAGCCCTAAAAATGTCGAAGCTGTCAGCCAGCTGCCCAGAAATGGTGGCGGTCAGACCAACGGTCAGCACGAGCGAAGCGATACCCAGAACCACTCCGAGCATGGTGAAGATATTGCGCCTCACCCGGTGAACGGTAGCGTCCCAGGCTTCTTTGAGGGAGGCGAGCGCCCAGGGTGCACGACCACTGCCCTGCGGCTTAGATGCTTGTTCCTCAGCAAAGCCAGGCTGATGCAGAGACGCGCGAACGGTCGTTTCTTCCTGACTCGGTGCCTTCTGCTCGATGAGCTGCCCCTCGTGCATACGTAGCACCCGGTCGCAGTGCTCCGCCACGAGCGGGTCGTGGGTAATCACAATCGTGCTTTGCTGTTCCCCTGTACATTCACGGAGCAGGTCAATCACTTCACGGGTGAGTTCTTCATCCAGCGAGCCGGTCGGCTCGTCACAGAGCAGCAATGCCGGTTCTCCAATGAGCGCACGAGCAATAGCCACACGCTGCTTTTCACCGCCGGAGAGAGTGGTGATGGGTGCATCCGTGCGGTGGCTCAACCCCAGCAGGGCGAGAGTATCTTCAACACGTTGCGCTCGTTCCGCTTTGGGAACACCACGGTAGATGAGTGGTAGCTCAACGTTGCGGTACACGTTCTTGTGTTCGATGAGGTGGAACGCCTGGAAGACGAAACCAATGCTGTTCAGGCGCGCTTCAGCTCGCTGTGCCGCGTTGAAGGTTGCGGTGTCTGTACCGTCCAGCAGGTAGCTTCCGGAGGCGGGCGTGCTGAGCAGACCGAGGATGTTCAGCAGGGTTGATTTGCCGCTGCCGGACGGTCCCAGGATGGCGACGACTTCTCCGTAGCGAACTTTCAGGTCAATATTTTTGAGCACGTCAATTCGAGTGTCACCCTGCATAAAGTGCTGGGACACTCCCTGAATATCGACGCTATAGGCTGGTGGGTGCGCGTGAGCGGCGCGGGAGTCAGTCATGGCTGCTCCCTACTTTTTCTCGCGCATAATTTTGACGCTGTCGCCTTCGTGCAGGTCACCGGTGACGGCGTTCTTGCCGTTGGCGTTGCTGATGACGGTAACGGTTACCTCGCGTTCTTCACGTGCCTTCGATCCGTTGGAGCTTTCGGGGCCGAGTACGATGACTCGGGTCTGTCCGTCACGGGTGTAGAGCGCCGATGAGGGCACGACCAGGTGCGCTTCGGGGGTTTCTTCGAGGGTGAGTTCCGCGTTGACGGCGCCTCGGAGGCTGTCTGCCTTATCCCCCACGTCGAGGGTGAGGATGCGTTCCCCTTCGGTGCTTCCTGCCGCACCGGCTGCGCCGTTGAGGTTGGAGCCAGCCGCGCCTTCTGCGCCATTGGGCTGGGTGCTACGGCCAGCCTGGCTGTTGCCTGCGGCACCGGCGGCTTCGGAGGTGCTCTTGTATCCGAGGGTTGCAACGTACTCAGTATCACCGAGGGAGGGCACGGTTACCTTCTGGCCGCTACGGGCTTCGGGGGTGAGCCTACCGGTGGTTCCGGTGCAGCTGAGGGTCTTGCTACCTTCTGCGATGGTGGCTACGGGACCGTCTGCGATAGCGCCGGTTGCGCGGGGGTTGCCGGTGACAACTCCGGCACGGTTGATGATAAGGAAGTAGCGGGCGGGAATAGGCTGGTCAGTCTTGACGTGCGCGTAGCCGAGGCTGTCGAGGAGGTTGTTGAGAGCCTCGTAGGTGTCTTCGGTGATGCGCGCGGGCTGCGGACCCTGGCGCCCCATGGCGGTCAGCGCCTCGTTGAGGAGTGCGGCGTCGGGGCCACTGTCGTCGAGTTTGAGGTCGCGGTAGAGCGCGAATCCGCCGGTGAGGGTGATGAGCGGTTCACCGTTGACTTCTGCGATGAGGGTGCCGTTGCCGACGGTGTCACCGTGTTTGATAGTGATTGCGGTGTACTGCCCTTCGCCGTTGTAGCGCAGCGGGGTTGAGGTGGCGTAGTTCGCGGTGCAGGTTAGGGGCACGGTGGTGCGTAGCTTTTCGCGGGTGACCGTGGCGGTGATGGTGGAGGGGTCCGGGGGTGCCGCTTCCGCATCTTTTTGGGCGGTGGTTTTGATGTTTTGGGCGCTGATGAGCGTACCGACGGTGATGATGAGAAGCAGGGCGATAATGCCGTAGAGCCAGAGGGTTTTCTTCTGGCGGGTGGGGGTGACGCTCATGGTGTCCCTTCTTTGGGTGCGCGTGTGGGAACGCTATTGTCTGTGCCGTTTGGGTTTAGGAGGCGGCGGTGCCGTGCGGGGTTAGTTTGTGCCCGGCACGGGGATGCGTGCCGGGCACAATACGCTGTGACGAGGTGTAGCCGTTGCAGCTACTCTGTACGCCTGTTCTGGTTAGTCCAGTCTGATTAGTCCGGAGGATTAGCTCAGAATCTTTCGGGCGTTCTCTTCAGCGGTTTTCTTGATCGTGGTCACCTGTTCGATGAGACCCTGCTCCTTTTCGAGGAAGGAACTCAGGTAAGCGATAGCCATCTTTCGCTGTTCTGCATCAAGCCCGGTTGCTTCGCGGCAGGTCGCGTCGTTAATCGCCAGTTCGTGGGTGTCTTGGTTGTTCTGGCGGTACTGTTCGCGAGCCATAACCGGCGTGGTGTAGTCTCCCCCGAAGCGTTCCTTCATACACTGTGCCCACTTCTCGGTGGCGGGCCCAAGGTCTTTGAAGATTGCGTCGTTGTTGAGGTAGTGAACCGCAGTAATGTAGACCTTTCGTATGGTCGCGCGGGATTCTTCTGAGCCGAAGACTGCGCGGGTGGCTTCTTGTTGGCAACCGCCCTTTCCTTCGGTGCCGTTAAGAGCCTGCATTTCAGCGTCGCTCATAGTGCGGCTCTGCTCTTCCAGTGCTGTAGTAGCCAAAGAGTAGCGCTCTTCGTATCCGCGAGCGCGGGCGTCCGCAACGGTGAGAGGCTCAAGATCAGCCTGCAGAAGCAGCGGGGTTTCAGTTTCTACGGCAGGAGCCTTGTGGTGTGGGAATCCTCGTTCAGTCATGCACTGGCTCAGGGAGCGCTGGTAGGCACGAGCAACATTGTCAGAAAGTGAGGCGAGGTTCTCTACTTTTTCGATAGCTTGGCTATCGGGACTCTTGGAGGCGCTATACGCCTTCTCAGCGTTAGCGGACGCCGAGGAGTCGGCGCTGGGCTGCCCGGATGCGCAGGAGCTAAGCATCAAGGTCAGCGGGAGTAGAGCCCCGGCGAGGGTTCGTAGGGTGTTCGGTCGACGCATAGGGGCACTTCCTCGTGAAATATATGTTGCATCTTTGTCCGCTCGTTCAGGGGGCTCATCGCTGTTTTCCCTTGAGAGAAGACAATTTGAACACTAGCCTACTATGCGCCGGGAGGGGAGGCAAGGGGGCGCGGAGGGGCGGTGTCGTCCGTAGTGACATC
>CALGXU010000132.1 GCA_937935205.1 uncultured Rothia sp. | reverse complement strand
AAGAGCGGAGGCGACGCGAACCCCAACGGCCGCCACTACCGCGCCCGAGGAGGCCCTGAGCGCCCCTATCAACCAGCGGTACGGAGGTGGTGGGCATCGAGACGGGCCCGGTCTTCGGCATTGCGGCAGGATCCGCGCCGTAGCGTCGGGCTGCGTGCGAGTTCGGCACCTGCGGAATCATACCGGTCATGGGCACCGGCTGGGAGGGGCGGGTCAGCGCCTCCTCGGTCACCATATTGCTGGAGGTGGTGGGGTGCGGGTCCTCGCGGTATGCGTTCAGGTCGTCGTCAGGTACGAGGGAGGGGTCAATGACGGTGCGCGCACCGTGACCGTTAGGGCGCAGCTCGGGGTCGCCGGTGGGCTCTACCTCCTGCGCGGGGATACCCATGTCTGCTGCGGCTTCCTGCAGTACCTCACTGACAGCTTCCGCTGCGACAGTGCCCTCCTGAGCCTTCGCGGCAGGGGCCTGCTGAGCCAACACGCGGCGCAATTTCTCGTCGGTAACCTGGTCTAGTGAAACCAGGGGAAAACCGCGCTTACCGGCAATGTAGCCCGCGGTAGTGTTCTGCTCGCTTCCTTCCGTTGCGGCAGTGTTTGCTTCGCCTGCATGTGAAGCTTCCCGCGGTGTGGAGGTCGCGGGGGTGTTCCTCGATTCTGCCAATGTCCCTCCCAGATAGACAGTGCCTTTTTAGTCTAACAAGGGCGTGATTCTGCGGTAGCACTGGAGGGCAGAAATATCACTTTTCTGCTGGCACTTTTCTGTCGGGCTTTTGCGGCCCAAAGCACTCGGTCAAAAGCGCTCTGCGGCCCCCGCAACAGAAAGCTTCATTGATATGAAGAAAAAGCGGGATCCCTGCTGTGCAGAAGATATTTTGGACGTTATTTTTTGGCGCTATTTTCGAGGAAAAATAAAGGTTATTTACACATTAAGATTTAGCGGGAAAATAGCCCCCCTCATGCCTCCACTTAAAGCGCAATACAATACGAACTATTCATAACAAAAATATCCCGCCACCGAAGTGACGGGATATTCACGCTTAAGGCTGTAGCCTTCACAGCATCCGAAGCGCACCGCTTAGGGGTTCACCTCAGAGGCGAAAGTCAATTACTCAGCGTCGTGGTCGGTCTCGAGGATCTTAACCAGCGAGTCCAGAGCCTCTTCAGCACCTTCACCCTCAGCGCGCAGGACAACAACGTCGCCGTGCTTTGCACCCAGGGACATCAGGGACAGAATCGATGCAGCGTCCATAGCCTCATCTGCGGGCTCGCCCTTAGCTGCGATGGTAACCTCGACGGGGAGGTCGCCAGCTGCCTCAGCGAAGATAGCTGCCGGACGTGCGTGCAGGCCAACACGGCTTGCAATAGTGGCTTCGCGCTCTGCCATTATGTTTCTCCTTTGATCAAGGAACCGAAAATATATCGGTACCTATTCTAAATGAACGGGGCGCTTCAGGACCCGCCCTTACTCTATAAATTGTACCGTTCAGCCATACGCTAACAAGTACAAAAAATGCCGGATGCAGAAATAAAACTCCGCACCCGGCATTTTTATGGACCCGGGCACCGCCCCCACGCCCCTTTGAGGGATGGTCGGCAGAACCCGGAATCGTTTTAAGGCTTAGAGGCCCAGCTCGTCCAGAATCGGCAGAGCCTTGCGTGCGCTCTCCTTCGCCTCAGCAGAAGAAATCTGCTGCAGGGCGATAGCCGCAATCTGCTGTGCCTTCTCCTTGGTCACAGACTTCAGAACAGCAGCCACAGCAGGGATAGCGCCGGCGTTCATGGACAGGGTATCAACGCCCAGACCAATCAGAACAACAGCCAGAGCCGGGTCAGCCGCAGCCTCACCACAGACGCTCACGTACTTCT
>CALGXU010000131.1 GCA_937935205.1 uncultured Rothia sp. | reverse complement strand
GGTGAATGTGCCGGAGGGTGTTTTTGACCGGGTGTTTGAGAGCAAGAATGCTTCTGCTCAGGTGCAGGCGGCTTTGCAGGATGCCGCGGGCCCGGTGCTGTTACTGATTGATGATGGTGACCGCGTAGATGACCCGATGAACGTTTTTGATGCCATTGTGAAGGGCGACTTCCCGGACGTTCACATCATTGCGACGGGTAAGCCGACTGATTTGCGTCCTTTGTATAGCCATTGGACGAAGGCTATTCGTAAGTTCCGTACGGGTGCCGTGGTTCAGCCGAATGTTGATATGGATATGGACATGTTCGGCACTATTCCGAGGCGTGCCCCGGTTCAGCTGAGCGTTGGTCGTGGCTATGCGTTCTTGGCTGGATCGCCGGTTCTGGTGCAGCTGATGAGCCCGGAGGATTCTCAGCACCGTGGCGGGCTGTAGGGCTTGTCTGGCGCGTGGTGAGGTATCGTGTAACTTTACCGGCCGTTTTGATATAGGAGCCACCCCGTTTGGGGAGTCTTCCTGCTTGTTGTGAAGTTGATGTTAAGGAGTTAGCCCGTGACTGTACCTGCTGGTTCACCGCAGTACTCCGGCTCGGAGCGTCGTGATGCTCATCCTGCCCAGCAGGCTGCTGGTCAGCCTGCTGGGGGCTTGGTTGCGGGCACTCCCCTTGGCTCTTCGTATCGTTTGCTTCGCCGGGTGGGTTCTGGTGCGGCCGGTGAGGTGTGGGCCGCTACGATGAGCGGCTCGTGGGCTCTGTACGCGGCGAAGATTCTGCGCCCGGAGCTTGCGAAGAACCCTGTGGTTCTTGAGTCTTTTGTGCGTGAGCGTTCGGTATTGTTGGCGCTGTCGCATCCTCATATTGTGCCGTTGACGGACATGGTGGTTGAGGGCGGCGTGCTGGCTCTGGTGACGGAGTTTCAGCATGGCGGTTCACTACGTCAGAAGCTGGATTCTAAGGGGCCGCTGCCGGTCCGTTTGGCGTTGAGCCTGATTGTGCAGGTTTTGAATGCGGTGGAGTTTGCTCACCGTCAGGGCGTGATGCACCTGGATATTAAGCCGGAGAATGTTCTGCTGAGCGGTGTTTTGGGGGAGTCTCTGGATCAGCAGGTTCGTGTGGCTGATTTCGGCATTGCTTCTTTTACCGGCTCTGCGGGTTCGGGGGCTTCTCGTTCGTTTTCTGGCACTCCGGGATATATGGCTCCGGAGCGTTCTGCGCACGGTGTAGCCACTCCGGCGGTTGATATTTATGCGTGCGCGGTGACTCTTCATGAGCTGCTGGTGGCGGCGCGTCCTCTTCCGGTGCGTGGTGGTGCGGTGCAGTTGTCGCCGCAGATTCCGGCTGAGGTTGCTGAGGTGCTTCACGGGATGTTGGCGGAGAACCCGGCTCAGCGTCCTGGTGCGGCTGAGGCTGCCGCTAAGTTGCGTCTTTTGGCTGAGGGTTTCGCTACTGATGTGGTGCTCCCCCGGTGGGTTGAGGTGTCTTCGGGTGCTGTGGGCTATACGCCTACGGTGGTTCATGGCGCTGAGCCTGCCGTTTCTGCGGTGCCTGGGCAGAATGTTACGGAGCTGTATGGTGCGGGCATGCCGTCGCTGGGTCAGGCGCAGAATGAAACGGTTATCCGGGCTCCTTTTGTGGTGGAGCAACCGGCATATGTGCCTGATGAGGTCGTTGAGGAAGAGGAGCCTGCCCGTTCGCCCTTGCGCCGCCCGCTGGTGTGGGGCGCTATCCTGGGTTCTCTGATCCTTGTGGGTGTGCTCGTCTTCGTGGGTTTGAACGGCGGTAAGGGTTCACCTAAGACGGCCGAGTCGTGGTCTGCGTCGAGCCGTAGTTCGGCGTCTTTGCCGAGTGGTTTGGGCACCCGTATTGAGGGTACGTATAACCCGCGGGATAAGAGTGCCCGCCTGACGTTTGAGTTTTCTTCGCAGAAGTCGGCTCTTCGGGGCGATATTTTGCAGGTGCTTCCCGGTGTTGAGGGTGGTTCGTGTGCTTCGGTAACGTGGGATGACGGTCAGGCGTCTTCTGGCGTGGCGAAGAATCAGTCGAG
>CALGXU010000130.1 GCA_937935205.1 uncultured Rothia sp. | reverse complement strand
CCTGCTCCTCGTTCAGATGGTACTGACCGCCCTTACGGCGGAAGCCCAGCTTCTTCGTCTCAGTACCGCGCTTCAGCTTCATCTTGTGAACCATGACGGCATGTTCAATCGTCTCCTGATCCAAAGGCATGACATCCACCAGGTGAGTCAGCGTCTCATAGGGAGTGACGATATTGAGCTTACGCAACTTTTCTTCACACGCAGAAGGAGAAGTAGGGTACATATCTTCCTTGATGAAAAGGAGCTTTTCGTCAAGGGGCATGGTGGGGATTTCCTTGGTGAGGGTTTCTGCCCAGTCTACGGCGTCTTCATCATCGGGGTCCTCTGCGGCTGCGTCGAGTGCCCATTGTAGGTGTTGGTTGACGTAATCGTCGATGTTGAAGCGTTCCTTAAAGATGCGTTCGAGAGCTTCGCAGCGTTTCTGGTTGATCTGCCAGCGTTCTTCTACGAGTTTTTCGTAGTAGTCTTCCTGGGCGCGGATCTGTTGCTGTTCTTCGGGCGTGAGGCGGTCCCAGGCTTCCTGTTCCTCGATTTCGTCGAGTTCGTCCGCGTCGAGGAGCGCCCGCCGTGACTTATCGAATACGTATAGGCGGCCGTAGGCGTCGATACCGGCGGCATCCAAGATAATGGCGCCGTGCTCCTTCTTGCGCAGCGGGCGATCGCTGTTAAGCCACACCCGGACGTCTCCAAGGTTGATAGGCTTGGTCAGACGGTAAAGGTATACCTTCTGATAAATCTGGCTGTACTCGCTCGGCTTCTTGACATTGAATGCGTGGAGGGCTTCTTCCTCGGTGAAGTACGGGTACATGTAGTCACCGCATTCCTGCCAGTAGGGTGCGTCCAGGCGCGGGTCATCCCAGACGAGTTCCTTGCCATCCTTACGCTTATACCGTGAGCGGCCCCTCGGGGGGTTGTTCTTCTCCTCACGGCCATAGTTCACGTGCACGAGGTAGCCGTACACGCCGGGTTCGCCTTCCAACTCGTTCTCAAGCGTGACGTGGTCATGATTTTTAGGAATATCGCCTGACCAGTGCTTCTCATCGTTGAAGTAGGCGATTTCTTCGTCAGTCATGTTGTCGAAGAGGGAGCAGTCGAAGATCATGCGCGGGTCAATGAAGAAACGACGAACCCTCTTGCCATCATGTTCATAGTCATTCACCATGTTGGGAAGGTCCTTGGGCATACCGTAACGGCGCCATTTGAGGGGGTGGACGGTCAGGTCCTTCTCCCACGGGGTTTCACCGGTAACACCGGGAGCACGACTCTGCATGAACTCAGCAGAGAGGTTCTTGCCCTTGACGACGACGCGGTAGTCCTTTTCGAGCTTTTCGTAGGAGTATTTGGCTCGGGCGCGGCGCTCTGCATGGTACTTCTTCTGGTATGCCTTGTAACGGGCTTCGGCTTCGGGGCTGCGTGCCATGGTGGTGGTCCTTTCTCTCGGATGTGCTGGGAGGCTGCGGTGCTCTCGGTGCGGGGGCTTCGGTGCTTCTGGTGACAGGGTAGAGGGGACCCCTGACACGATAAGCGGGGCGGGATTTACACGGGAGTAAGGGCACGAACCATCTACGCGAATTTGAGGGGTGTTTTGTTGTTGGTGTGTGTGATGGTTTGCCCCCCGCCGAAAAGGGTGGTGGCCCCTAGATTGGGGTCACCACCCTTTGCTGTTGACGGTGCAGCACTAGTAGCGGTAAACCTGCGGACCGTTCTTGACGTAGTACTCCACCATCTCCGGAACCAACGTAGGATCTTCAACCTGGTACGATGCCACCGCCACAGCATCACTATTTACAACCCACCAGTCATCGGGCAGCGAGTCAATCCACGTCTCCCAATCCTTAGTGCGCCACTCATAGAAACGCTCCTGGAATTCCTCCAAACTATCGCCGTTCAGAGATTCCGGGAAGATTGACACATCTTCCATAGGGTCCGGTTCATAGTCTTCCGGGCGGCCTTCATCCCAACACTTAACGAACTGACGCCAGTTCTTCTTCGTAATGATGAAGGATTCCTCGCCCTCGGGGCCGAACTGCTCCAAACCGCGTACGTACGAGGAGGCCTCTACACGCTTCCAGAAGGTGGGGACGTCAATCTCTCCACGCGTGAGCAGATCAGCCAGGAACTCAATGCGGTCATGCTTGGGGGCGAAGGCACCATAGGGCAGGTCATCACCATAGGTCAGCAGGTGACCGGCAAGGTAATCATCCATGTTGATGGTTTCCCAGGAGAAGCCGTTGATGTCACCAATCTGGCCTGCATCCAGGCAGCGGTACCACTCGTAGTCGTAGACATACATCAGTAGCTCAGCTGAAGCACGCTCACCCTGACGGGTAAAGCGGTCCACCAGGCCAGCACGCACGTACTTCTCCTGCTCCTCGTTCAGATGGTACTGACCGCCCTTACGGCGGAAGCCCAGCTTCTTGGTCTCAGTGCCGTCCTTCAATAGCATCTTGTGAACCATGACGGCATGCTCAATCGTCTTCTGATCCAAAGGCATGACGTCCACCAGATGAGTCAGTGTCTCATAGGGAGTGACGATATTGAGCTTACGCAGGACCTCTTCGCAGGCGGACGGTTCAGCAGGGTACATGTTTTCCTTGATGAAGAGGAGCTTTTCGTCAAGGGGCATGGTGGGGATTTCTTCGCTGAGGACTTTGGCGCGGTGGGTGAGGGTGATGTCGTCGGGGTCTTCTGCTGCTGCGTCAAGTGCCCATTGGAGTCGCTGGTTGACGTAATCGTCGATGTTGAAGCGTTCCTTAAAGAAGCGTTCGAGGGCTTCGCAACGCTTCTGATTAATCTGCCAGCGTTCTTCCTCCAGCTTTTCATAGTAATCCTGATCGTGCAGAATCTTCTGCTGCTCTTCGGGGGTGAGGCTGTTCCAGTATTCTTCTTCGGCGATGCGGTCCTGCTCATCCTCATCCAGGGCAGGCTGCTGCGGTAGACGGAGTGCGCCGGGGTTTTCATACTGGCCGGTTCCGAAGGCGTCGAGGGTGATGGCGCCGTGCTTCTCTTCGCGGAGGGGGTGGTCGGAGTTGAGCCATTCGCGGGCGTCGCCGAGGTTGATGGGCTTGGTGAGGCGGTAGAGGCGTACTTCCTGGTTGAGGTCGTTGAGGTGCAGCTTCTGGTTCTTGAAGGCGGCGCGGGCTTCCTTCTCGTTCAAGTAGGTGAACATGTAGTCACCGCATTCCTGCCAGTAGGGTGCGTCCAGGCGCGGGTAGATCGG
>CALGXU010000129.1 GCA_937935205.1 uncultured Rothia sp. | reverse complement strand
TACCACTCGCGTAACTTCCACGCGCTGGGCGACCACTCGAACGTGAACAACTACAGCATCTAACCCCCACGCAGGGGTCACGGGGCGGTATTCGACGACCATGAGGCGATGAATACCGCCCCGCGGCGTACCCTAAACATAAAAGCGCACCCGACACGGCACAGAAGGAACAGTCATGACGGCTCAAACCACCCAGCCCGCATCCCTCCCCTGGCTCGAAAAGCTCATCGCGATCCCCACCGTCTCCGGGACCTCCAACCTGGAACTCATTGAGCTCATCGAAGCCGAATTTGCCCGCTACGGCTACAGCGGCGTGCGCACCTACAACGAGGACGGCACCCGCGCCAACCTGCTGGTCACCATCCCTGCAGCTGACGGCACCACCCGAGGCGGCCTCGTTCTCTCCGGCCACACGGACGTCGTACCCGTCGCCGGTCAGGCATGGGACGCCGACCCGTTCACCCTGCGCGTGGAGGGTACCCGCGCCTACGGCCGCGGTGTCTGCGATATGAAGGGCTTCCTCGCCGTCGCACTCTGGTTGCTGCCGCGCGTTGCCGAGGCGAAGCTACGCACTCCCCTGCACTTCGCCTTCTCCTACGACGAAGAAATCGGCTGCGTCGGTGCGCCCTCCCTCATTGAGGAGTTCGTGGCGCGCGACCTCGCCCCCGACTACGCAATCGTGGGTGAGCCCTCCAGCATGCGCATTATCTCCGCGCACAAGGGTGCACACCGCGGCCGCGTCACCTTCACCGGCGTGCCCAAGCACGGCTCCCTCGCCACCCACGGCGTGAACGCGGTCGCCGCAGCCGGCGAATTCATCACATTCTTCACCGACATGGCGGACCAGTGGGAGGAAGAAGGCCCGTTCGACGAGTCGTTCATCATTCCCCACTCCACCGGTAGCGTGAACCTGGCAACCGGCGGCCTGCAGTACAACATCGTCGCCGAGCAGGCGGTCGTGGAGTACGATGTGCGCACCCTGCCGCAGGTGACCACCGAGTCCTTCGTGGAGCGCATTGACCGTGAGCTTTCGGAGGTGATCCTGCCCGATCTGCAGACACGCGCCACACGCGCCGAGAAGCTGACCGGCGCGGAGCCCGGTAGCCTCACCTCCCGCGTGGGCGTGAAGCACGAGCTGCTCGCCGCCGTACCGGGCCTGGGTACCGCCGATGACGCGCCGCTCATCCACCTGGCGCACGAGTGGCTGGGCACCGACGGCGTGCCGCAGAAGGTCACCTACGGCACCGAGGCGGGCCAGTTCCAACGCGCCGGCGTGCAGAGCATCATCTGCGGCCCCGGTGACATTGCTCAGGCTCACTCACCGAACGAGTGGATTGAGCTGGAGCAGCTGAGCGAATGCGAGCGCTTCTTCGAAGCGATTCTCGACTGGGCGAGCGCGAAGTAGCGGCTAAGTAGCGGCGTAACAGCCCACGCGCAGCGGCTCGCGCAAGCCGCCCAGAAGCCGCCGCAACCTGAAAACCATAGAATCTGCCCGGGTACCCCTTATGGGGTGCCCGGGCATTTTGCGCTGGTGGAAGGTGGTGCGCGGCGGGGTTCACGTGTTGATTGATTGGGGGATTTATTCGTGAGTTTTTCCGTGGATTTATTCATAAATTTACCCACGGGTTCAACCGCGAATTGAAGGAGTGAGTCCAAGGTGTGGACTATGCCCGGTTTTCCCCTCATTTTCCACATTTATTTTTAAACGAAAAACCCGAAAAACCGCTTATGTCTAAGGGTGAAATAACACCAAAGTATTGCCCTTCTAGGGCATTCAGGGTTCCATAGATGCCAAAGGTTAAACACGCCACTCGGGCGGCATAACCCCACACAAAACCACACCTCCCTCACGCTCGGCACTGCGCACCCGCAGTTCACTACCTGAAGGACACCCCGTGTACACCATCAGCCCCTACCTCGCCGAATTCCTCGGCACGCTCATCATGTGCACCATCGGCTGCGGCGTCATCGCCAACGTCGAACTTCGCCGATCCAAAGGCCACGGCGACAACTTCTTCACCATCGCCTTCGGATGGGGTTTCGCCGTCACCTTCGGTGTCTACGCCTCCCACGCATACTCCGGCGGCCACCTCAACCCCGCCGTGTCCATCGGCCTGGCAGCCTACGGCGAATTCCCCTGGGAGAAAGTCCCCGGCTACATCATCGCCCAGGTCCTCGGCGCAATGGTTGGTGCCGGGCTGGTCTACCTCAACTACCTGCCGCACTGGAAGGCAACCGCCGACAAGAAGATTAAGCTCGGCGTTTTCGGTACCGTCCCCGCTATTCACAACTACTTCACCAACGCCCTCTCCGAAATGATCGGCACGTTCATGCTGGTCTTCTCGGCACTGTACACCGGCGTGAACTTCAAGCCGTCCATCAGCGGCGGTGTGGAACTCTCCCTCAACCTCAACGACGTGCTCAAGCCCCTCGCCTTCGGCTTCATGGTCGCCGTGCTCGTCATCGGCCTGGGTGGTCAGACCGGCTACGCGCTGAACCCCGCCCGTGACTTCGGTCCGCGCCTCATGCACGCCCTGCTGCCCATCCACGATAAGGGCACTTCGCGCTGGTTCTACGCATGGGTTCCGATCTGCGGCCCGATTGCCGGCGGTTTCATGGGCGGCGCGTTCTTCAAGCTCTACTACGAAGGTCAGGTCAGCCCGTGGCTGTTCGTTTCCAGTGCTCTGGCGGTTGTGGTTCTGCTCTTCGCGTGGTGGGCTAATAGCCATCTGTACCGCGCACCCAGCTCCGAGGTCATCCCCGAGTTTGAGGACACTCACGCTACTGCGGCGGCACGCGCGGCAACCTACACGCCGACCGGTTCCATGCCGATCCTGCTCCCCGAAGAGGTGAAGGGCAACCGCAGCACCCGCGTCGTGAACCGGGTGACCGACGAGGAGTAGCCTTTCCGCCTCCCCGCCCCCCTAAACTTCCCTGTCTAGGGTTTCATCTAAAAACGGCGAACCCCTCATTTTCATAACCTGAACAATATCGGTCAGGTTATGAAAATGAGGGGTTCACTGCGTCTACCTCGCGGAAGAAGCTTCGGAGGTTTTTAGAGGCTCCTACGCAGCGGCGGTAGCCATTGCCAGCACCCGGTCATGCTTAGCCGCACGGCGCTTCTGAATCGCACGCACCACCCAGATGCAGACCGCACCGAGAACCGCGCCGGCAGTATTATTCACAATGTCATCAACATCGAAGGTGCGGTAGGTGAAGCCCGCCAGACCCCAGTTACCGGTCAACTGGCTCAACTCAATGAAGCTCGACAGTGCGAAACCGCTCAGTGCAGTAGCGCGCAGACCCCAGCGCAGGCAGCCCGCAGTGAAGAATCCCAGGGGGATGAACATCGCAATGTTGAAGAAGAGCTGCGCGTACACGGTGGTTGCGAAGCGGCGCAGACCCATGCCGTCAGTCAGATCCCACGCCTGCTGCCAGCTCCAACCCACATAGAAACGCGGGTAGTACAGCTCGGGGTTCGTGACGCTATTTGCGCTACCGATCGGGGTCAGCGTCAGAGAAAGAATCGAGGCAAGGAACAGCGCGAAGGACGCAGTCAGCAGGTACTGGCGGATGCTGTGTGCTCGACCGGTCTTCTTGGCGCGCAGGCGCATACCAATAAACCCGATGATGGAGAGCACGGCTGTGAGTGCCGCAATCTCGATGGCAAAGGTGCCAATCATGTGTTTACTGAGCAGTTCCTGCATGCTGTGTATTCCTTAGGTCGTGAGAGTGAATTATATGCAACCCACCTGTATATATGCCTGTTCTAACATATATTTCCGGTGGTATATAGTGGGTTACTGTTCATGCCCGCCGCATATCGTTCACCACCAGTGTAAAAGACCGCTCTATGGCTCACCCTAGGCGAAACTGTGAAAAAGCTGTACACGCACCCAAACACACCATGAGAACCACCACAGCCGGCGCCGTCAGTACAGAACATCCGGCGGGAACACCGGCGCAATATACCTACCAAACAGCAGCACAAACAAGAGCGCACCCGCAATCGCAGCCACCATCGCGCCCACAACCTGCACCAACCAGAGCATCAGGAACTTCACCGTCTTACCCTCAGAGCGGGCGGTCAGCGCCTCCACCATGGCGGTCGAAAACGTCGTAAACCCACCCAGCAGACCGGTCGTAATCACTGTGCACCAGAACGCCACCTGATCCGTGGCGTTATAGTGAACGCCCAGCGCGCGAGGATTCGACACCGGCATAATCAGTAGCCCGTACAGGAACGAACCCACCAGATTAATGACGAACACCGGGCTAATAATCGACGACTCCGTACGCAAGCGAGGCGACATCGCCTTATCCAGGAAGAAGCGGGTCATCGCGCCCAGGCCGCCGCAGAGGAAAACCATCAGAGCGAAAAACATTAGCGGCCCTCCTCAACATCACGAGCAGGCACCAAGCGGGACGCCACAAAATGCCCCGTCAGCATGCCCGCCGCGGCGGCAACCAAACCACCCACCAGCAGCACCAGAACAGCAAGCGCCATGTACCCTTCGTGCACCGTGTACGGCAGGAAAATCGTCTGCGCCATAACCGCCGCAATCGACGAATAGGTCGTGTAGCCGCCCATCATGCCGGCACCAAAGAGCAGACGGAACGAATGAATCCGCTCCTCACCGTCACGGCGCGCGTAAGCATTCCACACCATCGTCAGCAGGCCCAGCGTGAACGAACCCAGCAGGTTCGCCACCAGCACGCCGCCGGGAGTGTACACGCGGCACAGCGCACCCGTACCGCCACCCAAAAAGACAAGGAAAGGGGCAGGCACACGGTTCAGAACGCCTCCTATCCCCTGTCGGATACTCGCGCGGTTCCTCATCACCGTGTACCTGCCCTTTCACATCGCATTAGTCTTCAGAGTGCACCGTAGCGCACACTAAATACTTTACCCTTACCCGAGTTTGTTACCCGAGTCAGTAGCGGCAGACTCGCGCTCCTGCTGAATCTTCTCGCTCATCTTCTCACTCAGCGCGGCGCCCTCAACATCCATATTCGGGGTGAGGCGATCCAGCCACTTCGGCATCCACCACGCTTTATCGCCCAGCAGGGCCATAATCGCCGGGGTCAGCGTCATGCGCACAATGAACGCATCCACGAGCACGCCGAATGCCAGGCCAAAGCCCATCGGGCGGATCATGATCGAATCAGCAAAGATGAAGCCACCAAACACCGAAATCATGATGATCGCGGCAGCCACCACCACACGCACCGCATGGTTGTAACCGCTCACAATGGCGGTCGCAGCGTCCTTGCCGTGCACGTACGCTTCACGCATGCCGGTCACCAGGAACATCTGGTAATCCATAGCAAGACCGAAGAGAATACCGATCAGCAGGGTCGGCAGGAAGGACAGCACCGGACCCGGGTGGTCCACGCCGAAGAGGGAGCTCATGAAGCCCAACTGGTAAATCGACACCACGGCACCGAAGCTCGCCAGCACCGAGAAGAGGAAGCCGACCGAGGCAACCAGCGGAACCATAATCGAACGGAACACCAGGATCAGCACCAGGAAGGACAACCCCATTACCACGCCCAGGTACAGGGGCAGCTTCTGCGCGAGCACCTCGGAGACGTCAATATTGCCGCTGGTCTGGCCCGCAACGCCAAGAGACACCTCAGAGCCCTGAACCGGAACGGTCACGGCACGCAGCTCGTGGACGAGCTCTTCAGTCTCCACAGAACTTGCGCTGTGGGAAGGAATCACCTGGAAAATCATGCGGGTACGGTCATCGGTCATACCGCCGGGAACCACAGCCTGCACGTTCGCGCCGCCGCGCTCCTTGACCGCAGTAGCAATATCAATCTGCGCCTGCTGAGCCTGCTCCTCGCTCATGTTCGTGGGCGTGTGCGCGACCGCAACCAGCGGGGCACTCATACCTTCACCGAACTTCTCACTGATGAGAGCGTAGGACTTATACGCGGCGCTATCGGAGGGGTAATTCGAGGCATCCGGCAGGCCCAGACGCATCTGAGACATGGGGGCGGCAACCGCCAACAGTGCCAATGTACCGGCCACCAGGGTCAGCAGCGGACGCGCCAGTACGAGGCGCAACCAGCCGTTCGGCTTCTCGGTGCGCTCGGCATCCTGCGCGCGGCGTTCCTCAATCTTCTTCGGGGTATCGATAGAAGCCCACAGCTTCTTCGACATGATTTTGGTACCCGCCAGAGACAGCACCGCCGGGGTGAGAGTCACCGCGATTAGGGCGGCAACAACCACGCAGAACGCGGCGGCGTTACCCATCACGCCCAGGAAAGGAATACCGGTCACGTTCAGCGCCACGAGCGCAATAATCACGGTGGTTGCCGCGAAAACCACGGCGTTACCGCTCGTGCCGTTCGCCAGGGCAATCGCCTCGACCTTCGGCATGCCGTCCAGCAGGTTCGTGCGGTAGCGGTTCAGAATGAACAGCGAGTAGTCGATACCGACCGCCAGGCCGAGCATCAGGCCCAGGGTGTAGGCGGTGGAGCTCATCTCCACGACGGACGACAGGGAGAGCGTGCCGAGCACACCCACCACCACGCCCGCCAGGGACATCAGAATCGGCAGACCGGCAGCCACGAAGGTGCCGAGCATGACCATGAGCACGATGAAGGCGATGACCATACCCGCCACCTCACCGGTGTGCGAGCCGCCACCAGGTGCGGATTCGCTGATGTTCGCGTCGAACTGGACGGTTGCCCCGTGCAGGTCAGCGGCCTCAATTATGGACATGACCTTGTCCTTGTCGCTGGTGGGAACTTCGTAGGTTTTCTTGGTGAACGAGACAGTCGCAATCGCCGTGGACTGATCCTCAGAGACCATACGGTAACCGGAGGTGAAGTCGTAGAGCTTCTGCTGGCGCTCCAACTGCTCACGCTGCGCCGGCAGCTCACTCTCGGTCTTCTGAAGCTGGTTGCGCTGCTCATCCAGCTTCTTCTGACCCTCAGCCAGCTCGTCCTTCTTGGAGGCGATTTCTGCGCGGCCCGCATCAACCTGCTTCTGGCTCTCGGCCAGGGTATCGCGCTGCTGATTGAGGGCGTTCTGCTGCTCGGTCAGCTGCGCCTGCTGGGTGTTGAGCTGCTCCATCATGGCAGCGGGTGAGCCTGCCGCCTCCGCTTGTGCGTAGCCGTCCTTCAACTGTGCCTGCGCGTCGTCCAGCTGTTTCTGTGCGGAGGCGAGCTGCTCCTGACCTGCACTAATCTGTGCCTGGGAGTCGTCGAGCTTCTTCTCGTTGTCGGCAATCTGCTTCATGCCGTCTTCGATTTGCGTTGCGGCGTCGTTGAGCTGCTTTTTGCCGTCCTCAATTTGGGCGGGGGCGGCGTCAATCTTGGCGCGTGCCTCGTCGAGCTGGGTTTTTGCTTCAGCAAGCTTGGCGGTGGTGGTGAACGGGTCGGTGACCGCGTCCACGGAAGGCACCTCACTGGGCAGCGCGCTCAGTGCGGCGGAGAATGCCTGCTTCTGCTCCTCGGTGAGGGCGGTGCCGTCACCGGTTGTAAGAATAATCTGGCCGGAGCCGCGGTTGGCGCTGGGGAAGCGCTGCGCGAGCTCGTCGGAGAGCTGCTGGGTCTGCGTTCCGGGCATGGTGAAGGTGTTGCTGAGCTTGCCGTGGAACGCGGTGTAGGCACCCGCTACACCGGCAATGATGAGCGCCCAGATGAGGATAACCGCCCAGGCGCGGCGGGCGGCGGCTTCACCGATGCGGTAGAGCCATGTAGCCATGATTCAGTCCTTTTGAAGTTGAGTGAGTGAAGAGT
>CALGXU010000128.1 GCA_937935205.1 uncultured Rothia sp. | reverse complement strand
TGTTCCGCGCGAATCGCGTTGTAGGTTGCGTCGCTGACGGTCACGCCGTACTGGTTGGAGGCGAGTCGCAGAATCTCCTCAACGGTGTAGATGCGGAATACGCCGCCTCCGGTTGCCTGCGCGTATTCACGTAGCAGCTGACGGTTCGCCAGCTGACGCACGGGTTCGCCGCCCGATGCGGCGCGTACCTGCGGGCCGTTGCGCAGCCAGGTGTCGCGCACACCGCCGGTGACGAACACGCAGTCGGTGCCCTTCACGCGGGTGCTTGCCTCGGTAACGCACTGGTTCCAGAGCGCGAAGTCGGCGTCAAAGCTGGCGTTAGCGAGCAACGGGTGGCCCTGTTCGAGGGCTTCGCGGCACTGCTGTTCGTGGCGTTCGGGGCTGGGCGCGGCACCCACGTGTCCGGTGAAGATGCGGTTCAGCCGCGGCAGGATCGTGTCGTCTTCGCGGCGTGCCACGTTGATGGATCCGGTGTCGGTGGTGGGTTCGAGAATCCTCATGATCTGCGCGATGGAGTGGTCCAGCTGGTGCGTGACTGAACGCAGTGCGCTCCAGGGGGAGTTGCGTTCTTCGGGCAGGGTTTCTTTGAAGGATGCGAGCGCTGAGCGGACGCGGTCTGCGGCGGCGGGTACGGGGGAGGCGCCGTCGAGTGCTGCCCAGAATTCTTTGAGTGCCTGGTGGGGGAGGAAGGCGTGTCCGCGTAGCTGTGAGTAGGCGCGGAGGATTTCGTCACTAATGTGGGTTGGGTAGTTGTAGAGGCTTGCAAGCGCGGTGGAGTCGAATGCGACGAGAATTCCGGGGTGAATGGAAGTCAGTGGTTCGCGGTCGAGTTCCTTGTACTCGACGAAGTCTGAGTACAGGGTGCGTGCTTGACGGGTGATTGACATGAATCCCCTCCGGGTATCGAGTATGGGTGGTCAAATGCGAGTGCCGGAGAAGTCGAGGAGAATAATCCATTCCAGTGTATCGGCCTTCTGCGGCGTGTGATGGGGTTTCGATATAAATATTTTGTTTATTACGTTTGTGTCTAACCCGAGGGGGTGTTAGTGCATGTCAGAGTCATTTTCGGGTCTATGTTTTAGGTGTGAATTTCGCCGCGTATGTCTATGTTGTGCGGTTTTGTTTTCGCAGTTATGAGCAGTATAGAACAAAAAGGTGCATTAAGGTGCAAGATTCGTTGAATGGGTCACAAAATAACGTCAGAAAACTCCTCCCACCTGCACACCCACCGGCACACAGGACGCATATAACACGTGGGGGACAGGGCGAGAAAGTAGATGAACATTTATTCCCTCCTGTAAACTTTTAACTGACTGAAATTTGATAAAGGAGAAGAGTTATGTCAGAGCTGACCACTCAGGACCAGGCAGAGGAGCAGGTCCCGGCCCGCACCGTCGTTGTGGCAGAAGACGAGGCACTGATTCGCCTCGACATCGTCGAAATTCTGAAGGACCAGGGTTTCGATGTTGTTGCAGAAACCGATAACGGTAAGACCGCTGTCGAGCTGGCACAGAAGCACCGCCCCGACCTCGTCCTCATGGATGTGAAGATGCCGATCATGGACGGCATCACCGCAGCTGAAGAAATCGCGAAGGAACAGATCGCTCCCGTCGTTCTGCTGACTGCATTCAGCCAGAAGGAACTTGTTGACCGTGCCGTTGAGGCAGGCGCTATGGCGTACGTCGTCAAGCCGTTCTCCCCGAACGACCTGGTCCCCGCAATCGAGGTGGCAATCAGCCGCTACGAGCAGATTCGCGCTCTCGAGAAGGAAGTTGGCACCATCCGCGACCAGTTCGAGACCCGCAAGCTGGTTGACCGCGCAAAGTCGCTGCTCATCACCAAGATGAACCTGACCGAGCCGGAAGCATTCCGCTGGATTCAGAAGACCTCCATGGACCGCCGCCTGTCCATGCGCGAAGTCTCCGACACCATCATCAAGCAGCTCTCCTAAGCACAAGACGTGCAAAGTACGTGACAGTACAGGTACGAACGCACGCTACGGCGAAGACTAGGAATCGCCGCTGAGCACACACGGCTGGTGCATTGATGAACCAGCGCCTTAGATGAACCAGCGCCTTATTCATGACACACAAACGCCCCACCCCTCACGATGAAGCTGAGGGACGGGGCGTTCGTGTTTAACGGTTCGCGGGTGTGCGCCGCGAATCGGGCGCCTAACGCGGGTAGGAACCCGGCGCTGCAGGGAATTTGACGCGAGCAGAGCCTAGCGCAGGTAGCGGTTCAAATCGTCTTCGTCATTGTTCGGGCCGCTAATTGGGCGATCCGTCGGGGAGCCAGCCCAGAGCATGCCGCCGGTACCGAGCATCACGCCCAGCCACCAGAAGCTGCCGGGGTTGTTGATGGCGGTCACCAGGCACACCAGCATCACACCGATTGCGATGGGCAGGACAATGCGCTTGGCGCGCACAATCTTCGGGTAACGCTTGAAATAGGGGGTGCGCTCGCGGGCCATGGTGCTCCTTCTGGTCGTACCTTCTGGTGGGGTGTTGGCGGGGTTTGTACCCCGTGCTTCTACGATTTTAGGCTACCTGCTGAAGTTGTAGGACGTTAGGCGGTGGGGCGGGGGATCAGCATGTTGGTGATGCGCGCCGTGCAGGTAATGCGGCCGCGCTCATCCACAATGTCGATGGAGTGGATGCACAGGGTGCGTCCGAGCTTGACGGCGGTGCAGGTCGCGGTGACAACGCCGGAGACTGCCGGGCGCACGTGGGTTGCGTTGATGTCCACGCCGACTGCTACGAGGTCTTCGCCGCCGTGCACGCCCGCGGAGAGGGAGCCGAGGGTCTCGGCAAGAACCACGTTGGCGCCGCCGTGCAGCAGGCCGATGGGCTGGGTGTTGCCGGCGACCGGCATGGTCGCGACGGTGCGTTCTGCGGTGAGTTCCTGGAACTTAATGCCCATGGCGGGGATGAGCTCGCCCAGGCCGCGGGGGAAGTAGGGGTGCAGATGCTCGGGGATTCCGCTTTCGGTCAGCTGCGCCTTGATTTCTTCTGCGGTGAGGGTGGTGGGTGCTGCCGCGCGGACGGGTGCGTGCTGTGTGTTGTTTTCAGTCATGACTTCCAGTGTACTCCTTGGTTTTTGTTGCTTTGGGTGGGATAGCTTTTCGCGAGTGCTTCCGGGTACGGATCAGCCCCGCCTCCTGAACTCATGAGGCGGGGCTGAAAACGCTATGAAGCGGAGAGGATTAGGCGGAAATAGCTTCTGCCTTTTCGATGTCCTCGTCGCGGATTTCCTTATCGGGGTTCACGCCGCTTGCCTTGGAGATGCGTTCGGTCAGGGCTGCGATGGTCGCGTCACCGGTCACGTTGGTTGCGGTGCCGAAGGAGTCCTGAGCCAGGTACAGTGCAATCATCAGAGCAATCATGGAGGCATCAAAACCAAGCATGGACTGCAGCAGACCGATTGCGGTCATCACGCCACCGCCGGGAACGCCGGGAGCGGCAACCATCATCACGCCGAGCACCAGAATCATGGGGATCAGGCTACCGAAGTCGGGGTGCTGACCGGTCATGAACAGCACTGCCACCGAGCAGGAGGTAATGGTAATCATGGAGCCGGAAAGGTGAATGGTTGCGCACAGCGGGATAGCGAAGTCCACCACGCGGGGGGAGATGCCAGCCTTCTTCGCCGAACGCACGGTCACCGGGATGGTCGCAGCCGAAGACTGGGTGCCGATTGCGGTGAAGTATGCGGGGAGCATGGTCTTGAGCATCTGGATGGGGTTGCGGCGGGATACCGCGCCAGCCACCGAGTACTGCAGGGCCAGGGTGACCCAGTGCAGGATAATCACCATGACGAACACAAGACCGAAGACGGAGAGGATCTTCGCCACCTGACCGGCGAGGGTCATGTTCGCGAACACGCCCACAATGTGCACCGGCAGCAGGGGGATAATCACGTAGCTGAGCATCTTCTCAACGATGACCTGGAAGTCCTCGAAGAGGTTCAGCATTGCACGGGTCTTCAGCGCGGTAATGCCCAGACCCAGGATGAAGGAGAGAATCAGTGCGCTGAGCACACCCATAATCGGGGTCAGTTCAAAGGAGATGTAACCCTTGGACAGTGCGTTCTCCGGGTTATCGAAGGATGCGAGCTGCTGGCCCTTCAGAATGATGGGGTAGAGCAGCAGTGCGCAGGTCAGCGCCAGGAAGCCTGCAAAGATGCTGGAGATGTACGCCAGACCCACGGTGATGCCGAGCATCTTGCCCGCACCCTGCGCGAGGGAACCGATGCCGGGCACGATGAAGCCGATAATAATCAGCGGGATAGCGAAGCTCAGGAAGGCGCTGAACACGGTGGAGAAGGAGACGAAGAGCTGCACAATGAAGTCGGTGGGGATGGCTGCGCCGGTTGCGTCATTGATGCCGCTAATCATTCCGGGGGTCAGCATGCCGATGAGCACACCCGAGGCAATCGCGATGATAATCCACGCGAGGAGGGGGAGTTTTTTGAGTGCCTTCATAGTTTCCTAAATGAGGGTTCGTTGTGTGGTAAGCGCGGGAGGTGCCCTCACAGTCCGGTGAATCCTGTCGGTGAATTCTGTCAGTGAATTCTGGGTAGAGTTCTGCCTATGAATACACGGGGTGTGGGGGTTTCCTACGCTGGAGGCGATAATAAGGTTATATATTATCTGGAAACTGTATTATTATCCACCTCACATAGTGGCTTGGGGCACAATTTTTTGGAGGAAAACTCACTAAACGCACCCCACCGGCACCTATATATGAGGTAAAACTCTTTCAACACACCCCGTTATTCCGCTATATGGCACAGCGCCGGCACCCAACACAGCACCGGCACCCAACACAGCGCGGGCGCCTCCCCACAGGGCTAACCAGTAGCCACCGAAACTAGCCCCCCGAACCCAGCAGCCACGAAGCTAGCCACCAAGAAAACTCAGACTCGATACACTAGAGGAGTGACTACAGAGAACAAAACCCTCCTGCTCATTGACGGACACTCCCTCGCCCTACGCTCCTTCTTCGGCATCTACACCATGGCGGAAAAGACCGGGCAGCACATCTTCGTGCGCAGCGACGGCCAGCACACCGAGGCCGTGCACGCCTTCCTCTCAACCCTGCTGAGCATCATCAAAGACAACCAGCCCAGCCACATCGCCGTTGCCTTCGACCTGCCCGGCGGCACCTTCCGCACCGCCGAATACGGCGAATACAAGGGCGGCCGCAACGCCATCCCCGAAGCATTCGACGGCCAGATCGACCTCATCAAGAAGATGCTCGGCGCGCTGAACATTCCCGCGCTCACCTACGAAAACTACGAAGCCGACGACATCGTCGCAACCCTCACCCGCCGCGGCACCGAAGCCGGCTACAAGGTCCTCATCCTCTCCGGCGACCGCGACATCTTCCAGCTCGTCACCGACGACGTCACCCTGCTCTACCCGGTCACCACCGGCCCCTCCAAAGGTATTCAGCGCATGGACCCCGCCGCCGTCGAAAAGAAAACCAAAGTACCCCCGCACATGTACCCCGACCTTGCCGCACTCACCGGCGAACAGGCGGACAACCTGCCCGGCGTACCCGGCGTGGGCCCCGGCTTCGCCGCCAAGTGGCTCGGCGAATACGGCTCCCTCGACGCCGTCATCGAAAACAGCGACAAGATCGGCGGCAAGAAGGGCGAAGCGCTACGCGAAAACATTGACAACGTCGTGCGCAACCGCCGCCTCAACCAGCTCGTCAACGACCTCGACCTGGACGTCACCCTCGAAGACACCGCCTTCACCCCTGACCTGGACGCGCTGAACGCCTTCTTCGACGAGGTGGAGTTCCGTACCATCCGCAAGCGTGCTGCCGACACCCTCGGCCCCATCGTACGCGCCGCTGGCTCCGCAGGCTCTGCAAGTTCCGCCGCCGAAGCAGGGGAGGAGGGCACCACCAAGAAGGCACCCACCGGCCCCGTCTACGCACCCATTGTCACCAGCGCACCCACCAAAAACGCAGACGCGGCAGCATTCCGCGCCTTCTGCGCCGCCGCAGCCGAAGAAAACTACGGTAGCGACGAACAGGGCGCGCCCATCGCCGTACCCGAACGCCTCGAAGGCGCCGTGACCCTCTACCCGGTCACCAACCTGCCCGTAGCACGCCCCGCCATCGGCGACGCACCCGCCGTCAAGGTCACCAAAACCAAGATCCGCGCCGCCGAAGAAAACCCCGAACTGCTCGGCGTGCTCCTCACCAGCAAGAACACCAGCCTCTGGATCGACACCCGCACCATCGACCCGGAACTCGACGCCGCCCTCGCCGCTTGGCTCTCCGACGAAGCAGCCCGCAAAATCGTCATGGACCTCAAAAACCAGCGCAAACTCCTGCGCGCCCACGGCTACGAACTCGCCGGCGCCGTCGAAGACCCCGCCCTGTCCTCCTACATGTGCGGCTTCATCCCCACCGCAACCCGCAAGCTCTTCTCCGAACGCATGGAAGACCTCGCCGAACGCTACCTCTGGATCCCCAAGGACCCCTACGCGCAGCTCGTCTTCCAGCCCGAAGAAGACGAGGCGGAACCCTCCCTTTTCAGCCTGCCCGGCGAAGCTGAACCCGTCGAAAACCTGCGCTACTTCACCCAGATCAGCCGCATCATCCACGAACTCGCACGCCTGCTGCACTTCGAAATGGAAGAACACGGCCAGCTGAAAATCTACGAAGAAATCGAACTGCCGCTGCTCTACGTCCTTGCAGACATGGAGCAGGCAGGCATCGCCGTCTCCGACGCGCTCCTGGCCGAACTGCACGACACCTTCTCCGCCCGCGCCGCCCAGGCGCAGGACGCCGCACGCACCATCGTCGGAGACACCGTCGAAACCGACGACGGCGAAGAACCCCTCAACCTCGCCTCCGTCAAACAGTTGCAGACCGTGCTCTTCGACAAGCTCGCCCTGCCACACACCCGCAAAATCAAGTCCGGCTACTCCACCGACGCCGAATCCGTCACCGAACTGCTCTCCAAAATCTCCCCGGAGTCCGACGGTGCCGCATTCCTCGGGGCGCTCGCCGCCTACCGCGACAACATCAAACTTGTCCAGACCGTCGAAGGCCTGCAGAAAGCAGCCGCCGACGACGGACGCGTGCACACCACCTTCCAGCAGGGTGCCGCCTCCACCGGTCGACTCTCCTCAACCGCGCCGAACCTGCAGAACATCCCGATCCGCACCGAAGAAGGCCGCCGCATCCGTGGCGCCTTCATCGTCGCGCCCGCACCCGTCGACGGTGTGGAATACGAGGGCCTGCTCACCGCCGACTACTCGCAGATCGAAATGCGCATCATGGTGCACCTGGCCGCCGACGAGAAGCTCATCGCCGCCTACGAAGCGGGGGAGGACCTGCACCGCTACGTCGGTTCCGAGGTCTTCGGTGTCGCCCCCGAGGACGTCACCCCCGAGCAGCGCTCCAAGGTCAAGGCAATGTCCTACGGCCTGGCATACGGCCTGTCCCGCTTCGGCCTCGCCAAGCAGCTGAACATCAGCTCCGACGAAGCCGGCGAACTGCGCACCAACTACTTCAAACGCTTCGGACGCGTGGGACGCTTCCTGCGCGGCGTGCTCAAGCAGGCACACCAGGACGGCTACACCGAAACCATTTTCGGCCGCCGCCGCGTGCTGCCCGACCTGGACTCGCCCAACCGTGTACGCCGTGAAGCCGCTGAACGTGCCGCCCTCAATGCCCCGATTCAGGGCACCGCCGCGGACATCATCAAGATCGCCATGATCA
>CALGXU010000127.1 GCA_937935205.1 uncultured Rothia sp. | reverse complement strand
GGTCTGCAGCGTGGCGGCCCCGTCGGTCAGATGGTGTACCGCGGCCTGCACGGCATGAAGGCGGGCATTAAGGACGTCGTCGTACCCAAGGGCATTTTTGAAGACCTGGGCATGAAGTACGTGGGCCCCATTGACGGCCACGACCAGCAGGCTGTGGAGAACGCACTGACCGCGGCAAAGAACTACACCGGCCCGGTGATTGTGCACGCCATTACCGAGAAGGGCCACGGCTACGCGCCCGCTCGCGCGAATGAGGACGACCAGTTCCACGCGGTGGGCCAGATTGACCCGCTGACCGGTGAGGACGTTTCGACCAGCACCTCCGAGTCGTGGACCGGTGTCTTTGGCCGCGAAATCGCAGATATTGCGGATGAGCAGGAGAACGTCGTCGGTATTACCGGCGCGATGCTCATTCCCGTGGGTCTGCGCGAATTCCAGAAGCGCCACCCCGAGCGCGTTATTGACGTGGGTATCGCTGAGCAGCACGCCGTGGCGATGAGTGCCGGCCTGGCGTACGGCGGTATGCACCCTGTGGTTGCCCTCTACGCAACCTTCCTGAACCGCGGCTTTGACCAGCTGCTCATGGATGTTGCCCTGCACAAGGCGGGCGTGACCGTGGTGCTGGACCGCTCCGGCATTACCGGCCCGGACGGTGCAAGCCACCACGGCATGTGGGATTTGGCGATGCTGCAGTTCATTCCGGGTCTGCACCTGGCGGCTCCGCGTGATGGCGCGACCCTGCGCGAAGAGCTGCGTGAGGCTGTCGCTATCAACGACGCACCGACCGTGATTCGTTACCCGAAGGGCTCCGTGGGTGAGGACATTCCCGCCCTGGAGCGTCGCAGCGACGGTGTGGACGTGCTGGCACGCACCGGTGAACCCCACCCGGAGACCGGTCAGCGTGACGTGCTGTTCGTTGCCGTGGGTGCTATGGCTCGCGTGGCGCTGGAAGCGTCCAAGGTGCTTGCCGCCGAGGGTATCCAGTCTACCGTTGTTGACCCGCGCTGGGTGATGCCGGTGCCGTCTTCGGTCGTTGAGCTGGCTCGTGATCACCGCATTGTGGTGACCATTGAGGACGGCGTGCGTTCCGGTGGTGTGGGTTCGCGCATCCGCCAGGAAATGCGTGCGGCTGGCGTGGATACCGCGCTGAGCGAGCTGGGTCTTCCTGCGGAGTTCATTCCGCATGCTTCCCGCGAGCAGATTCTGGAGGAGGTCGGTCTGACCGCGGAAACCATTATCGCGGATCTGCGTGCGCAGCTGGCTGGCGATAAGGTGCCCTTCGCTCGTGAAGAGGGCCAGAAGCCGCGCCACACCCGCTAAACGGTCGTACTTCAAATGTGCCGCCTGAGCTTCTCTCAGTAGCGCGCCGCAATAGCAGGCATTAGTAGCCGCGGGCACCATAAGACAGCAAGAAGCCCCGCCCATCGATTGTGATGGGCAGGGCTTTGTTGCACGTTTTCTGAACTACCGGTTTTAGGATTTCTCAGTGGTGCCGCTGACGAAAATCTTGCCGCCCTTCACCTGTACCGGGTAGCTGGTCAGGGGCGCCTCCGCGGGGCCGTGCACGACCGAGCCGTCGGCTACGGCGTACTCGGAGCCGTGGCAGGGGCACACGATGCGGTTGGAGTCCTGCACCTGCACCTGGCAGCCCTGGTGGGTGCAGACGGTGCTGAACGCCTTGTATTCGCCAGACGAGGGCTGGGAGACGATGACGGTCGTGGAGCCGTGGGTCAGACGTGCCGCCTTGCCCACGCCCACTGCGGAGGCGGAACCCACCTCAACGGTGCCTTCGGGTGCGGTGACGGTGGAGTCACCCTCAGCGCAGGAGGCAAGCAGCGCACCGGATGCGACGGCACCGGTGACGAGGGTTGCGCGGCGGGAGAAGACACGCGCAGAAGATTCAGCCTCTGCGGTAGCTGCTGCGGCATCGACGGCGTTAGACTCGACTGCGCCAGATGCGGTAGCGGCAGATTCAGTAGCAGGGGAGGCGCATGCCTTCTGAGAGCGGCAGCATCCGTTGGGTGCGGGCATGGTGGTTCCTTTCGTGTACTCTCTCCACCCTATGCCGGTTTGGGATAAAAATCGAATGAGAGCAGGCTAAGCTTGGTCAGCATTTGCTCCCCGCGGCAAAAACCAGAGCCAAAAACCCGAGCCAAAAACCCGCTGCACACAAAATGCCGGTCGGGTGGTCGCATCAGCAACGCACCCAACCGGCACACGTCTATTTAGCGTTAGAGAAATCTAGCCCAGGTGGCGGGCAAAAATCGGCGCAATCACGGGGACAACCAGACCCGTCTGCCACGAACGCGCACCATACTCGGCGAGCGCATCCCGCAGGGTCTGCTCATCAAAACGAGCCGGTGGCTCCCAGCAGAGGCGGCGAACATAATCGGTCGTGATCAGGTTCTGCGCCGGAATGGTCAGCTTCTCAGAGAGCTCATCAATTGCCTGACGAACCTCGGTGAACAGCGCCAAGTTCTCGGGGCGCTTAGACTCCCATGCCTTCAACGGTGGCGGGGCAG
>CALGXU010000126.1 GCA_937935205.1 uncultured Rothia sp. | reverse complement strand
ATTTTGGGACCTTAGCTGGTGGTCTGGGCTGTTTCCCTTTCGACTACGGATCTTATCACTCGCAGTCTGACTCCCGGACATAAATACATGGCATTCGGAGTTTATCTGAATTCGGTAACCCGAGATGGGCCCCTAGTCCAAACAGTGCTCTACCTCCACGATTCTTCATTCCGAGGCTAGCCCTAAAGCTATTTCGGAGAGAACCAGCTATCTCCAAGTTCGATTGGAATTTCTCCGCTACCCACACCTCATCCAAGCACTTTTCAACGTGCCCTGGTTCGGTCCTCCAGTGCGTTTTACCGCACCTTCAACCTGGACATGGGTAGATCACTTGGTTTCGGGTCTACGTCCACATACTACATGCGCCCTATTCAGACTCGCTTTCGCTACGGCTCCGACTCTTCATCTTAACCTCGCATGTTAACGTAACTCGCCGGTTCATTCTACAAAAGGCACGCCATCACCCATTAACGGGCTCTGACTACTTGTAAGCACACGGTTTCAGGTACTCTTTCACTCCCCTCCCGGGGTTCTTTTCACCTTTCCCTCACGGTACTGGTTCACTATCGGTCACTAGGTAGTATTTAGCCTTGCCAGATGGTCCTGGCGGATTCCGACGGGATTCCTCGTGTCCCGCCGTACTCAGGTGCTCTCTTGTGCCAACTTTCCGTTTTGCATACAGGACTGTCACCTTCTTTGGTCCTGCTTTCCAACAGGGTTCTGCTACAGATTGTCATACACGTTGTTGAAAGTCCTACAACCCCAGTGTGCATGCACACTGGTTTGGGCTCTTCCCGTTTCGCTCGCCGCTACTCAGGGAATCGATTTTTCTTTCTCTTCCTGCGGGTAATGAGATGTTTCAGTTCCCCGCGTCTACCTCGTCATAAGCCTGCGCTTATGCGTAACACCCCATCACGGGTGTTGGGTTCCCCCATTCGGAAATCTCTGGATCTTAGCTTACTTACAGCTCCCCAAAGCATATCGGTGTTCGTTCCGTCCTTCATCGGCTCCTAGTGCCAAGGCATTCACCGTGCGCCCTTATTCACTTAACCATTATGGTCGCGTTGCTTCTTGTTAAAAAACTCTTTTTCGTTAGATTTCTCTAACTCTCGGTAAATTTTTGGTTTCATTTGTGATATAGTATTCAGTTTTCAAAGGTCGAGTTGAGAGTTAACCTCTCAAAACTAAACAAAGATTTCAACCGGTAGGGTTCCGTATTCATCTAACGTCAAAACATTAGATGTTATCCTTAGAAAGGAGGTGATCCAGCCGCACCTTCCGATACGGCTACCTTGTTA
>CALGXU010000125.1 GCA_937935205.1 uncultured Rothia sp. | reverse complement strand
CCTTCTCCAAAGCGCAGGGCCTGGCGGGTCTGCGCGTGGGCTACTCGATTTCGCATCCGCAAATTACGCAGCACCTGCGCGTGGCGGCAACCCCGTTCGCCGTGACGGCGCTGGCCGAGTCGGCGGCTATCGCCTCCATCGAGCATGAGGATGCGGTGATGGAACGTGTGAGCCACCTGGTCTCTGAGCGTGAGCGCGTGACCGCTCGACTGCGGGAGCTGGGCTACGATTTCCCGAGCACGTACGCGAACTTTGTGTGGCTGCCCCTGGGAGAGCGCACGGGTGAGTTCGTACAGCTGATGGCTGAGCATGCGCTGTCGGTGCGTGCGTTCGGTACCGAGGGCGTTCGTGTGAGCATCGGCGAGGTGGAGGCGAATGACCGTTTCCTCTCGCTCTGTGAGGTTTTCGCGAAGGGGCTCTAGAGCATCGTGTGAAGGGGTGGGGGTGCCCACCCTGCCCTGATTGAGCCCTAATTGAACAATGTACTATTTTCCCTTGTCGAGGTTCGTTTGGGCTTTTCAAATGGTTCTCGCGCGGGAAAAATGATGGCTCGAAAAAGCTATCAATAGCGAAATTAAACCTTCCATATATTCCGTAAAAAGAATATGTGAGAGGTTTAATTTAATGATGTTCAAATAGTGAATGACAGGGCATAATGCGATGTGTTATCAGCGTAACTGCCGCGAGATAAAGCCGAAAAGAGTAGACTGGTAACTACATATGCCCAGACCCTCACAGGCTTGCCGGAACACCTCAAACCCTGCACCATCAGGTGAACGTTGAGGCTAAAACCCAAGCCGCTGAGGGCCAAGCCCTCGTCACGTGTGGAGGTTAGATGCACGAGAACGACAAGTACCCCGGAGTGCCCGAACGCATCCAGCTCATGGATGAAAACGGCACCGTACACGAACACCCCACCTACAGCCGGTACATCGAAGACGTCAACGCAGACACCCTGCGCGAGGCCTACCGCCTCATGTACACCACCCGCCGATTCGACGACGAGGCAACCGCCCTGCAACGCCAGGGTCAGCTCGCCCTCTGGGTACCCAGTCGAGGCCAGGAAGCCGCACAGGTCGGCTCCGCACTCGCCTACGCGCCCAACGACTACATCTTCCCCTCCTACCGTGAGCACGCCGTCGCCCTGACGCGTGGCGTGGACTTCCGTGACCTGATCACCATCTTCCGCGGCTCCACCACCCACGGCTGGGACATGAAGGCGCACAACTTTCACACCTACACCAAGGTGCTTGCCGCCCAGACCCTGCACGCAGTCGGCTACGCCATGGGTCTGAACTTCGACGCCGACATCGAAGCTGAAACCGGCACCCGCCGCACCGGTCAGGGCCAGGCAACCGACCCCGCCGAGGACACCCAGAAGCCCGCCGTGGCGGTCTACTTCGGCGACGGCTCCTCCACCGAGGGCGACGCCCACGAATCCATGGTTTTCGCCGCCTCCTATAACGCGCCGGTGCTTTTCTTTGTGCAGAACAACCGCTGGGCTATCTCCGTGCCCTTTGAGGTGCAGTCCCGCGTGCCGGTGTCCACCCGCGCCGCAGGTTACGGCTTTGAGGGTATCCGCGTGGACGGCAACGACGTTCTCGCGGTGCTCGCTGCAACCCGCTACGCCATGGAGAAAATCCGCGCCGGTGAAGGCCCCGTGCTGATTGAAGCTGAGACCTACCGCCTCGGCCCGCACACCACCGCAGACGACCCCACCAAGTACCGCACCGACGCCGACCTGGAAGGCCCCCTGCGCCGCGACCCCATGCTTCGCCTTGAGAAGCACCTGCGCGATAACGGCTACGCCGACGATGCCTTCTTCGAAGAGATTGCAGAAGCAGCCCAGCAGGTCGCATCCGGCGTGCGTGAGGCAGTGCTGAACTCCGAAGTTGCCGACTTTGAGCGTTTCTTCGACCGCGTCTACGCGCAGGAACACCAGCAGGTTGAAGACGACCGCGAGTTCTACCGTAACTACGTTGCAGGCTTTGAAGAGGAGTAAGCATGAGCGAGAAAATTGAACGTTTGACCCTCGCCAAGGCGATTACCCGCGGCCTGGAAGACGCCATGGAAGCCGACCGCACCGTCGTCATGCTCGGTGAGGATATCGGCAAGCTCGGCGGCGTGTACCGTGTGACCGAGGGCCTGCAGGCGCGCTTCGGCAACCGCCGCGTCATGGATGCGCCCCTGGGTGAGTCCGGCATTATCGGCACCTCCATCGGTATGGCGCTGCGCGGCTACCGCCCCGTGCCGGAGATCCAGTTCGACGGCTTCGTGTTCCCCGCCTATAACCAGATCACGAGCCAGCTGGCGAAGATTCACAACCGCACCGATAAGCAGTACACGGTGCCGGTGACCATCCGCATTCCGTACGGTGGCGTGATTGGTTCGGTGGAGCACCACTCCGAGTCCCCGGAGGCGCTGTTCGCCCACACCGCGGGTCTGCGTATTGTGACCCCCTCGACCCCGCACGAGGCGTACTGGATGACCCGCAAGGCGATTGAGTGCCCCGACCCGGTCATTATTTTTGAGCCGAAGCGCCGCTACTGGCTCAAGGGTGAAGTGGATTTTAGCGACACTTCCTTTGATCCCTTTAGCGCCCAGGTGGTGCGTGAGGGTACGGACGCGACCATCGTTGCGTACGGCCCGCTGGTGCCGGTTGCTCTGGCTGCCGCGGAGGCTGCCGTGGAGGATGGCCGCTCGATTGAGGTCATTGACCTGCGCTCGATTTCGCCGCTGGATGTGCCGACCGTTGCTGCTTCGGTGGCGAAGACTGGCCGCCTGATTATTGCGCACGAGGCGCCGACCTTCGGTGGTATGGGCGGTGAGTTGGCTGCGGCGATTACGGAGCGTTGCTTCTACAGCCTGCAGGCGCCGGTGATTCGCGTGGGTGGCTACTACATGCCGTACCCGGTTTCCCGTGTTGAGGAAGAGTACGTGCCCGATATTGACCGTATTCTTGAGGCGGTTGACCGCGCTTTTGACTACTAGGCATTCCCTGATCTGACGTATCAGCGTGTTGCGTTATTGCGGGTTGCAAGCCCGCACAGAATATTCCGTATAGGGTATATGCCCTAGTGAGAGGTAAAAATGTCCCAGATTTTCCCGCTCCCTGACGTGGGTGAAGGCCTGACCGAAGCAGAAATCCTCAGCTGGAAGGTGGCAGTCGGCACCGAGGTCGCCATCAACGACGTCCTTGTCGAAATTGAAACCGCGAAGAGCGTCGTGGAGCTTCCCTCGCCCTTCGCCGGCACCGTTGAGGCGCTGCTCGTTGCCGAAGGTGAAACCGTTGAGGTGGGCACCCCGATCATTAGCATCTCCGGTGGCGACAATGCACCCGCAACCCCGGCAGCCCCCGCCGCGGCGGAGACCGAGTCCGGCACCGCACTGGTCGGCTCCGGTCCCAAGGCGGATGCGGTGAAGCGTCGCGCCCGCAAGCGCCCCGCCTCCGAAACCCAGCCCGCACAGCCTGCTGCAGCACCGGTCGCACCGGCTGTTCAGGCACCCGTGGCGCACACCCCCACCGACCCGGTGAACCGCAACCAGGGCCTGCTGAGCGAGCTGGCTGAGCGCGCCTCCCGCTTTGTGGAGAACACCCCGCTGAACTCTGTGGTACAGCGTCTGGCGCCCGAGCCCGCAGCGGCTCCCGCGCCGACTTTGGCTCCCGAGCAGGTTCCGCACCGCCCGACCCTCGCGCCGCCTCCGGTGCGTCTTGCCGCAAAGGAGCTGGGTGTTGACCTGGCGAACGTGACCGCTACCGGTGCGCGCGGCCAGGTGACCAAGCAGGACCTCATGAACTATGTGGCGCACCTGAATGATGTGCAGCATAGCGGCGCCCGCCAGCCCTTCTGGCAGCCCGCAACCACCCCCGGTGACCGCATTGAACGCATCCCCGTGCGTGGTGTGCGTAAGGCTACCGCGAAGGCGATGGTTGCTTCGGCGTTTAGCGCCCCGCACGTGTCCATCTTCGTGGACGTTGATGCCTCCCGCACCATGGAGTTCGTGAAGCGTCTGAAGAAGTCCCGCCACTTTGAGGGCGTGAAGGTCACCCCGCTGCTGGTGCTTGCCGCCGCGGTCATTTGGGCTGCTGAGCGTAACCCGCAGGTCAACGCGACCTGGACCGATAGCGAAATCCAGATTAAGCACTTTGTGAACCTGGGTATTGCTGCGGCAACCCCGCGTGGCCTGATGGTTCCGAACATTAAGGACGCTCAGGAGCTGTCCCTGCGTGATCTGGCGGTTGCGCTGAACAACCTGACCACTCGCGCCCGTGAGGGTAAGACTCAGCCTGCTGAGATGGCGAACGGCACCCTGACCATTACGAACATCGGTTCGCTGGGTATTGATACGGGTACCCCGATTATTAACCCCGGTGAGGTGGCGATTGTTGCCTTCGGTACAATCAAGCAGAAGCCGTGGGTGGTTGATGGTGAGGTTATTCCTCGCTGGGTGACGACCCTGGGCGGCTCCTTCGATCACCGTGTGGTGGATGGCGACCTGTCGGCTCGTTTCATGGCTGATGTGGCTGCGATTCTTGAGGAGCCTGCACTGCTGCTGGACCACTAGGCGGCATGTTTTAGCTAGTCAGCGTCGTATTATCGCGCTGATTAAGTCATGCAGATACAGAAAACCTCCGGTACCTTTCGTAAGGTACCGGAGGTTTTCTGTACGGTTTATGCCCATCGCGACGAGGCGCGGGTGCGCAGAAGCCTAGGCGTCCTCGCGTGCCACCTGGTCGCTCGGGTATTTGTCCACGCGGCGGTGGTACAGGCGTCCCAGCAGGCCGCCGAGGATAGCGCCGAGGAAGCTCAACGCCAGAACCAGCAGAACCGCCAGCAGACCGTTCGCGAAATCGCCCGCAATCAGCTTCTGCAGGGACAGGGACGCGACACCGTTCTGGAACAGCTGAGGCGCGAGGAAGGTCGCTAGGGACCCGAGGATGAGCGCCATAATCTGCCAGAGCCATACGGCGATGCCCTGCTTCGCGCCGGCGAATCGTGCCATGCGTCCCGCCGCGTAACCGCCCACCAGGTAGGCGAAGAAGATGAGCACACTCAACGCCACCGCGACCGGCACGGCGTTCGACGCGCCGCTGAACAGGCGGGAGACCACTGAGGCGTACTCGATGGACTCGGCCTGACCAGTCAGGGTCAGCCACGACTGGATAGCCCACTGGCCACCGTCCATGAGGGAGATGGTAATCAGCCAGCCGAGCAGGCCGGGCAGCAGGTGCATGCGGGAGTAGCGGCTCTTCTGCATGGACAGCGCGGTTGCAGCGGTGAGGATGGGCTCCGAACCGGCGGCGTCCCCTGCGGGGGTGGGGATGACGAAGTGGTCATCTGCCGCGGGGGTGGCCTGCGGGGCGCTCGATGCCGCGTGGGCGTTGCCGGGTGCGGGCACCTCGTAGCTTGCAGCGGTGGCAGGCGGGGTAGCGGGGGCAGTAGCTGCGCCGCCGCGTACGTTGTCTGTGCTGGGGGCCGCAGGCTTGTCGAGCCAGCTGAGGTTGTCGTCTCCGGGCTCGCCGAAGTCAGCACCGGATTCTGCGCCTCCAGAGGTGGCACCGGGGGAGAGGATCGGCTGGGTTGCGGTAGCCGCCTCGGTGAGGGGGCGGGTCGCATCCTGCGAGGACTGTGCGGAGGAGTGCGCTGAAGAGGGGGACTGCGCCGAAGAGCTCGACTCGCGCGCCTTTTCGTGGGCGCGGCGTGCCGCGTTCAGCTCCTCATCGGTCAGGACCACGGTGGGGTCATCGGAGGAGAATGCCGCCTCCCACAGGTCACTTTCGGTGGGCGTGGATGCCGCGGCAGCCGGGCGCTGCTGTGGGGTGTTGTTCTGTGCGTTCATAAGTCCTTTGGATCTAATCCTGGGCGCTGATTTAGCGGTTGCGGTCAGCGTAGAAGGCGCGTGCTTCTTCCATAGCTTCTGCGGAGAAGGTGTGCGGGTGCGCGGGGCGCTCATTTTCGTCCAGGGTGCGGATGACGCGGCCGGGGTTGCCCACCACGAGGGAGTTAGCGGGGACGTCCTTGGTGACGACGGTACCTGCGCCGATGACGGAGTTCTTACCGATGGTCACGCCGCCCAGGATGATAGTTCCGCTACCGATCCACACGTTGTCTTCAACGGTGATGGGTGCGCCTGCTTCCCAGTAGTCGGCGCGGTCGCCGGGGTGGAGCGGGTGGGTGGGGGTCATGAACTGTACGTTGCTGCCAACCAGTACGGTGGAGCCGATGCGGATCGGGCAGACGTCCAGGAAGACGGTGCCGAAGTTGAAGAAGGAACCGTCACCGATGTAGGTGTTCACGCCGTAGTCAAAGCGTGCGCCGGGGCGGATGTGGGCGTGTTCGCCCAGGTGGCCGAGGTGTTCACGGTAGACGTGCATTGCCTGCGCCTGCTCGCCGCGTGCGTAGTGTTCTTCGGCGAGGACGGTTGCAGCGTAAATGCGCTTGAACTGTGCGGCGCATTCGGCGTCGGGCATGTAGACGGAACCGTTGGTCATGCGGTTGAAGGTTTCGCCGGTGGGGCGCTGCGGGGTGTGCATTAGTGGGCTCCTCCCAGGAGGTAAGCAAGTGCGATGATGGCCATTCCGAACAGGATGACGACTCCTCCGGCGATGGCGAATCGTTTGGAAATTTCGCGGAGGAGCTTCTTGAACTGCTCGTCGGTGATGTCTTGCTGTCGTTTACTCATGCTTTAAGTATCCCAGAGTTATGGGATTCTGCCTTAGTGTTTCGGTGTTTATTGTGCTATCTGGGGTGGGTGTACGGCGTGATTTTCAGCGCGGGAAAAGCTGCCGCTGAGTTGAAGCGTGAGGGCGTGGGAAGGCACAATCAATGCATGACTGAGGCTCAGAAGAACACGAACCTGCAGGATGCGGCGGCACCTGCATCCCCCGCTGGCGCGTCGGCTGGCGCTTCGGCTGGCGCGCATCCGTTGGCGCATCGCCCCTGGTTGAAGAATTATTCTTCGTGGACTGCCCGAGATATTGAGCTGCCCGAGACGTCGTTGAGCCACCTCATTGACGAGGCGGTTCGCACCGTACCCTACAAGGTGGCGTTGGAGTTCTTTGGCGCGACCACGACCTACGCTGAGTTGGGCGATCAGATTGAGCGTGCGGCGGAGGGTCTGCGTGTGGCTGGCGTGCAGGCGGGTGACCGTGTGGCGCTGATTTTGCCGAACTGCCCTCAGCATATTGCGGCGTTTTACGCGATTCTGCGCTTGGGCGCGATTGTGGTGGAGCATAACCCGCTGTACACGGGTGCGGAGTTGCGCCACATGTTTGAGGATCACGGCGCGAAGGTCGCGATTGTGTGGGATAAGATCGCCTCGCATATTACGGGTCTTCCGGCGGATATCCGCCCGAACCATATCTATTCGGTGAACATGATTTCGGCGATGCCCGCTCTGATGCGTACCGCGCTGAAGCTGCCGTTGAAGAGCGCGCGTGCTTCGCGTGAGAAGCTGACCGGGCCTGCTCCGGGTACGGTGTCGTGGGCTCAGCTGGTGAAGAGTGAGCGTATTGATCCTGCGCATCGCCGCCCGACCGCGCACGATATTGCGCTGCTGCAGTACACCTCGGGTACGACCGGCCTGCCGAAGGGTGTGATGCTCACGCACCGCAACCTGGAGTCTAACGGCCGTATGGGTGAGGCGTGGATCAACCCGGGTGATGACGAGGTGATTTACTCGGTTCTGCCGCTGTTCCACGCGTACGGTATGACCCTGGGCGTGACGATTGCGTCGCTGTGCCGTGCCCGCCTGGTGCTGTTCCCGACCGTGGACATGGACCTGATTTTGAAGGCGATGAAAAAGACTCGCCCGACCATTCTTCCTGCGGTTCCGCCGGTGTATCGCCGCCTCATGGATGAGGCGAAGAAGCGCGGCGTGTCCCTGGAGGGCATCCGTTACGCGGTGTCCGGGGCAATGAACCTGCCGCCTGAGCTGGTTGCCGAGTGGGAGGAAGCTTCCGGCGGTTTCATGGTGGAAGGCTACGGCCTGACCGAGTGCGCGCCGCTGGTGTCTTGCAACCCGCTCAATGACACTCGCCGTGCCGGTTTTATTGGTGTTCCGTTCCCCTCCACCGATATTCGTGTGGTGGACCCGGAAACCGGTGAAGACGTACCCGACGGCGAAGAGGGCGAGCTGTGGGTGAAGGGCCCTCAGCGTTTTGCTGGCTACTGGAAGCGTGAAGACGAGACCGCCAAGACTATCACCCCCGATGGTTGGCTGCGTACCGGCGATATTGTGCGCCTGGATCAGGACTACTTCATCCAGATTGTCGACCGCATCAAGGAAGTCATTATTACCGGCGGTTTCAACGTCTCCCCGACGGAGGTTGAGGTCGCCCTCAAGCAGCACGATACGGTTGCCGACGCGGCAGTGGTCGGCATTCCGCTGCCCGCAGGTGGCGAGATGGTCGTTGCCGCTGTGGTTGCAGCTCCCGGGCGTGTAGTGGAGGAGCACACTCTGCGTGAGCACTGCTATTCGAAGGTGACCCGCTATAAGGTTCCGCGCCGCATCGTGGTCGTGGATGATCTGCCCCGTTCGATGCTGGGTAAGGTTCTGCGCCGTAAGGTGCGTGAGCAGCTGATTGCTTCGGGCGAGTTCGATCAGTAGTACTGGTTGCCAGCAGTACTAGTTGATCGCGTGCCCGCCCGTAACGGGTAGGCACTCCCGTAACGGGTGGGTAATATGGACGCCGGCTTGGGTTTATGCACCCGGGCCGGCGTTTTGTGTGCGCCTTGTGTGCGCCTGAATACACCGTCGGTGGCGCTTTGTGACCTAGAAATAATCACTACATGACGAATTGTGACAAAATATGACGACCTTGACGTTCTGTGTCTCATGAATGGCTCTTAACTTCCACACCCGCCCTTGCCCATGCTGTAATTGTCCCGTCATCATTCCCATCGGACGTGCTAGTACCAACGTCAGCACCCGGCGGAACGCATCATCATTCAACAGAAAGATTCATAGCCGTGAAGAAGTTTGCTGCTGCACTCGCAGTTGTCCCCCTGGTCATTGGCCTGGCAGGCTGCGGTTCCACCAACTCCTCCTCCTCTTCCTCCAGCTCCAAGAAGGTCACCATCGGTGTGGTTGGCTCTGAGAAGTTCAACAAGACCCTGAAGGAAGAAGCTAAGAAGCAGGGCATCGACATTGAGTACAAGGAGTTCAGCGCCTACACCGAGCCGAACCCCGCACTGGACGCCGGTGACATCGACATGAACCGCTTCCAGCACATCGCATACCTGTCGAACTACAACGTCAGCGCCAACAAGGACCTGCAGATCGTCGGCCCGACCGTGATCTACCCGATGGCTCTGTTCTCCAAGAAGCACTCCAAGCTGGCTGACATCCCCCAGGGTGGCGAAATCGTTATCCCGAACGACACCGTGAACGAAGCACGTGCACTGAAGCTGCTGAAGACCAACGGTCTGGTCACCTTCAAGAACGCTGACGTTGACGCACCCACCATCGACGACGTCGACACCTCCGCCTCCAAGGTGAAGGTCACCCCCGTTGACGCAACCCAGACCGTGGTCGGCATGGAGTCCGCTGACGGTGCTGTCGTCAACAACGACTTCCTCAAGGATGCAGGCCTGAAGCCCGCAGACGCTCTGGCTCAGGACGACCCCAAGAGCGACCCCTCCGCTATCAAGTACGTGAACCTCTTCGTCGCTCAGAAGGACAAGGCTGACGACGAGACCTACAAGAAGATCGTCGAACTCTTCCACACTAAGGCCGTCATGGACGTTGTCCAGGAAGAGACCCGCGGCACCGCTGTTGAGGTCAACGTAAGCACCGACGAACTGCGTCAGTCCCTGGCTAACGAAGAAGCCAAGTTGCGCGCTAAGAAGTAATCTTCTGAATACACGCCTCCTCTAGGCATACGCAAAGGCGGTAAGTCTAAGCACCCGATGCGGGTCACGACAGGCTTACCGTCCTTTGCGTACCGGCGTTAAGGCCCTTTAACGCCCCAACCACGACATATAACGGATACAAATTTATGAGTGAACTGGTACAGAGCTTCGGTGACAGCACCGAGCCCATGGTGGTTCTGGACGGAGTCTCCAAGGTCTTCGGCAACGGCCCCAAGGCAGTAGTTGCTGTCGACAACGTCTCCCTCACCATTAACCGCGGTGAAATTTTTGCAATCATCGGCTACTCCGGCGCCGGTAAGTCCACCCTCGTCCGCCTCATTAACGGCCTGGAAACCACCACCAGTGGCACCCTGACCGTTGGCGGCTTCGAGATTTCCGATAAGCGTGACTCCGAACTGCGTGAAGCACGCACCAATATCGGTATGATCTTCCAGCAGTTCAACCTGATGAACTCCCGCACCGTGCTCGGTAACGTTGAGTTCCCGCTGAAGATTGCCGGCTGGTCTAAGAAGGACCGCCGCGCCCGCGCCCTGGAAATGCTCGAGTTCGTGGGTCTTGCCGACCGTGCCGGTCACTACCCGAACCAGCTCTCGGGCGGTCAGAAGCAGCGTGTGGGTATTGCTCGTGCGCTCGCAACTAACCCGCCTCTGCTACTGGCTGATGAGTCGACCAGCGCGCTGGACCCGGAAACCACCCACGAAGTGCTCGCACTGCTGAAAAAGGTCAACCGTGAACTGGGTGTGACCGTCGTGGTGATTACCCACGAGATGGATGTGGTCTCCACTATCGCTGACCGTGTGGCAGTGATGGAGTCCGGCCGCGTGGTGGAGCAGGGCAACGTGTACGACGTCTTCTCCAACCCGCAGACCGACGTGGCGAAGCTGTTCGTGGCAACCACCGTGAAGCTTGCCCCCACCGGTAAGGAAGCGGCTGAGCTGCGCGCAAACCACAAGGGTTACCTCATCAACGTTGAAATCGTGGAGGGCAACCAGGAGCTCGGTAAGGTTCTGTCTTACCTGGGAGCCCGTAACGTCCGCTTCAACATTGTGGGCGGCGGTATTGAGACCCTGCAGGGTAAAGCCTACGGTACCCTCACCCTGGAACTCCTTGGCGAAATCACCAGTATTGATGCCGCCGTTGCCGAGCTGAAGACCGTCACCCGCGTGCAGGAGGTGCGCTAAATGTTTGCTACTACTCTCCCGCTGGCTGCCTCGAAGACGGACTGGTCCGAGTTCCTGCCCGAGAAGCTGCTCCCGGCTATCGGCGACACCTTCTACATGGTGTCTATTACGATGCTGTGCGCAGGTCTGGTCGGCCTGATTGTGGGTGCTCTGCTGTACACCACCCGTGCAGGTAATATCTTCCAGAACCGCTTCGTGTACACGGTCCTGAACATTCTGGTGAACGTGATTCGCCCGATTCCGTTCATCATTTTGATTGCGGCTCTGGGCCCGCTGACTAGCGCCGTGGTGGGTACCCGCCTGGGCGTGAACGCGGCGGTCTTCGCGATGAGCTTCGGCGCGGCTTTCGCTATTGCCCGTATTGTGGAGCAGAATATGGTCTCCATTGACCCGGGCGTAATTGAGGCGGCTCGCGCGATGGGCGCTTCGAAGATGACCATCCTGTTCACCGTGATGATTCCGGAGGCGCTTGGCCCGCTGATCCTGGGTTACACCTTCCTCATCATCGGCGTGGTGGATATGTCCGCTATGGCCGGTTACGTGGGTGCTGGCGGTCTGGGTAAGATCGCGATTGTGGACGGCTACCAGCGCTTTAACGATGAGATCACCTGGGCTGTTGTGGCGATTATTATCATCCTGGTTCAGCTGGTTCAGTTCATCGGTAACTCCCTGGCGAAGAAGGTTATGCGCCGATAAGCTCGTGCCCCTATAGGCACAGCTGATAAGGCATAGAAGACCCCCGGTCTGCTCCTCAAGGAGCGGGCCGGGGGTCTTTCTTTGTGCCGGTCTTTTGTCGTACCGGGGGAGGGACGCTAAGTGCTTAGCCCTGCGCTGCCTCAGACTGTTGCGCCGCCTTAAGCTTGGCGATCCATGTGCGTGCCGCCTCCCAAAGCTGCGGGTCCTTGAACGAATCGAAGCGTCCAAAACCGGCGGGTGCCTTTGCCGGGTCGGTGCCTTCCGGAACGTAAATCATGACCTTCGTACCGGCGTCACGTGCCGCCTGCGCGCCCGCGGGGGAGTCCTCGAACGCCAGCGCCTCGTGGCCTTCAAAGCCGAGGCGACGTGCCGCCTCCAGGTACATGTCCGGGGCGGGCTTACCGGTCGGAACGTCGTTGCTGCTGACCCAGGTGCGCACCAGCGGGGCGTAACCGTAGCTTTCCATCTTCAGGGCCAGAATGTTCGCGGTGGAGTTCGACGCCACCGCAACCGGCATGTGCTCGCTCAAGAAGCCCAGGAACTTCTGCGCGCCCTCAATCAGGTCCACGCCGGAGCTGATGACCTCGTGCTCGGTGGTGAGCAGGTCCTTCATCACGCGTTCATGGTGCGCGGCGTACTCTGCGGAGGCGGTGTCCGGCTTCCGGCCGTACTGCGCCTCGTAGGAGAGCAGGGCAAGCTCCTGCGCAACGTCGGCTGCCGCCAGGCCGGTGAGGCGGTGCTCCACCTCTTCGGTGAAGGGAACAGACCAGCGGGCGAAAAGCTCGCGCTGCACATCGTTCCAGACGGTTTCAGAGTCGAGGAGGATGCCGTCGCAGTCGAAGATTGCGCAGCGGGGGAACCAATCGGAGGGTACGGTGTGTTCAAACATAATGTCAGTCTCTCACAGGGTTTTAGGCTATGGAAGCAGTGGCCCGGTGCGTGAGAAAACATGCAGGGCACAAACTGGGTGAGGGCACAAAAGCACGCAGTATTAGCACGCAGTGTAAGCACGCGGCACAAACGTGGGCCACAAACGCGGACATGAAGAAACCCTCCCGCCGCGTCCAAAGCGGACGCAACGGGAGGGCAGAAGCTACAACAGCTTAGAGAGCGGACACCGGCTTATGAGTCACCTGCCGCATGAACGGAATGGTCGCCAGCAGGCCCGCATAGACCAGTACCAGACCCAGGGCAATAGCGCCGAAGGTCAGACCGAACATCTTCGCCAGAACCTCACCGGGAAGACCCTGAGCCGCAATCAGAGTCGTCAGCGGCAGACCCAGTAGCGCAGAAATCACGCTGATGAGCACCAGCGGACCGAAGACCACGGTCAGGCGCGAAGCCTGCAACATCTTCGTGGGGGTACCCATCATATTCAGCGAAGAATACAGCGAACCGCGCTCGTAAATGGCGGCGCTCTGGTTCAGCACTGCGGAGAGGGTGACCAGCAGGTACGAGAAGAACAGCATGAGCAGCATGCCCTGGAACATGTCCTGCATGATGGTCATGAAGGGGCCGGCAGCAGGACCGGCTTGCTTCGCGTCTTTGCTCATCTCACCCGCCAGAATCAGGATGGGGCCGAAGAAGGTCACCAAGAAGGTCGACAGAGCCACACCCGAAACCTGACGCCACGCACCGCGTGGGGATTCCAGCACCGCACGGTAACCCAGTAGAACCGACGCCTTCTGGGTCATACGCACACGAATCTTTGCGTACGACCACACCAGGAAGGTGCCAATCCAGTCGATGGCAAGCATCATCAGCAAACCCGGCAGAGCAATGAAAACCGCCAGGTTCTTCATTGCGCTATCGGCACCGCCGTCCTGGAAGGGTGAGAACATGCTGAAGCCCTTGGAGGTCGACGCCAGAATCATCACGGCAATGATTAGAACAACACCGATACCCATGGCAATGTAACCTGCGGAGCCAGCCTTCGCGCGGGTGCGCACACCCAGCGGGCTGATGCTGACCTTTGCCAGACCGAAGAGGGAGCTCAGAGCCGCCAGGACCATACATCCTAGGAAGCAGTAGAAAATCATGCTCACCGGCAGGAGCATATTCTCAGCACCCAGCGGAACGTTCATGAAGTGCATGGCACCGAACGGGAAAATCAGCACCAGGTAAAGCAACAGACCGATGATGAAACCCACGAGGGAGTACACCAGCGCGTCCGCAACGGACAGACCCACAATCAGGGTCGTGGAGGCACCAATCAGGCGCAGGGACGCAAGACGCTCGTCACGGCGGCGGGCACTCAAACAAGCAGCCGAAGCGCCCAAGGTAAAGAGCGGAACAATCAGCACCAGAGCGGCAACCCACGCCAAACCCATGTAGAGCTTCTGAATGCCCATCAGGTTGATCATTTCGTGGTCGACATTGGCGTGCTCAAGCCACGTACTTAGCGCCTGGACACCACCGGCAACCGTCAAAAACAGTGCCGAGGAGGCGGCAAAAGCCAGCACGGGAAGAATCGCCTGCGAACTCCATAGGGTTCGCTTGGCGAGTAGAGCATAGATTTGCATTATGCACCTGCCTGAGACTGAGCGCCGAGGTTCTGGAAGCCGTTCTGCGCGGGTACGCCGCCCTGGCTATTGCGCTGATCGCTCACGATCTGACCGTCCTGCAGGTACACCACGCGGGAGCACGCAGCCGCCACGTTCGGGTCGTGAGTCACCACCAGCAGAGTCTTACCCTGCTGCGGAATCATGGTCAGCAGTAGCGCCATCACCTCACGCGCGGTCTTCGAATCCAGCGCGCCGGTCGGCTCATCCGCGAAAGTCACGGGGGCACCGTTCACCTGGGAGCGGGCAATCGCCACACGCTGAGCCTGACCACCAGACATCTCACCCATACGGCGGTCCAGCATCTGCCCCAGGCCCAGACGGTTCAGCAGATCAGCCGAAATGGAACGCGCCTGCTGGCGGGGAACACCGGCAATCATCGCGGCGAGGGAGACGTTCTCCTCCGCGGTCAGCTCGGGCACCAGCAGACCCTGCTGGAACACGAAACCAAACGAGTTAGCGCGCAGGGAGGTGCGTTCACGCTCGCTGAGGGACTCCACCGCCACCTGACCGGTCGGGCCGTTGAACAGCACAGAACCGGCATCGAGCTTGATAATGCCCGAAAGCGCGTGCAGCAGGGTGGTCTTACCGGAACCGGAAGGACCCATAATCGCCACGGACTCGCCGGGGAAAATATCCAGGCTCACGTTACGCAGCACCGGGTTATTGCCGTACGACTTGTGCAGGTTACGGGCAGAAATAATCGCGCCGCGCGCGAAGGGCGCCTGCTGCATCTGCTGAGGCGCCTGAGCCGGGTAGCCCTGAGGCTGACCCTGATAGTAGCCCTGCTGACCGGGCTGAGCGGAATACTGACCGGCAGGCTGCGCCGCCTGCGGAGGGGTCATTGAATACGGGTTCTGAGCCTGGAACTGCGGGTTCTGAGATTGAGGATTCTGCGTCATGACAACCTTCATTGGGTATGAACTAACGGAAGTACACCTCTATCATCTCAGCTTCTTGGCGGCTGCCCCCTCCGTCTGGGGGCTGAAAAATATGGGAAAACCCTGAAAAAATTCGCCCGACCGGGCGCTCAACCGCACCGCACCTCATACCCCGGTATGAGCGATACCCCGGTATGAGCACGCCTCAGCAGAAGGGATAAGCCGCGCACCCCTTGAACTGCGCGGAGGCCTTGAACTGTACGGAGGCCTTGAACTGCGCGGCGGCAGTGCCATACTAGAAGGATGACCGACGCACAGAACACCCCCATCATCACTCCGGTAGCCGACCCCGAGGCAGGAACCCGCATCATCTTCCTGCGCCACGGCCAGACCGACTGGAACATCGACCACCGCTTCCAGGGCGGCACCGACATCCCCCTCAACGACACCGGCAGAGAGCAGGTCCGCACCGCTATCGGCGCCCTGAAGCAGGCAGCAGCTGAGGGCACCACCGTGGACGCTATCGTCTCCTCGCCCCTTTCCCGCGCCGTAGAAAGCGCCGAAATCGTAGCCGAAGGCCTGGGCGTACCCTACCGTGGCGCCGTTGACGGCTTCCAGGAACGCTCCTTCGGCGACCTGGAGGGCCAGGTCGCTACCCGCGAGCTGATTCTCGCCTCCCGTCAGTCCAATAACGCGTACAACGTGGAACCCAAGAAGGACTTCCTCGCCCGCTCCCTCGCGGCGCTGAACCGCGTCCGCCGCGAATACGAGGGCCAGACCGTTGTGGTCGCCGCGCACGGCATGCTCATTGCCTTGACCATGACCGCCCTGGTCGCAGACCGCCACCCCGAACTGCTCAACGAGGACGGCATCTATCCGATTCCGGTGAACGCCTCCCTGACCGAGGTGCCCCTGCAGTACCTGGACGACGCGATCGACCGCCTGCTCGTGCAGCACCTGGAACCCGAGCTGGGCCCCGAAGAGGTCCCGGCGGGCGCCGAGAACACGACCCTCACCCTGATCCGTCACGGCCAGACCGACTGGAACAAGGCGAACCTGATGCAGGGCATCACCGACATTCCGCTCAATGACACCGGCCGCGAGCAGGCACGCACCACCGGCAAAAAGCTTGCCGACATGGGCCTGGAGTTCACCGTGCTGGTGTCCTCGCCGCTGTCCCGCGCCCACGAGACGGCGCAGCTGGTCGGCGAGCACTTCGACCTGCAGGTGCACAAGACCTACCCCGAGCTGGTGGAACGCGCCTACGGTGCCGGCGAGGGTCTGGACATTCCCGCCCCCGAACGCCGCGCCCCGGAACGCTACTACCCGAACGTGGAATCCGAGCGTGACGTGTACATTCGCGCGGTGCGTACCCTGCGCAATATCGTGCGTGAACTCTCTGAAGCCTCGAGCGACCAGAAGATTGGCGACCAGAAGATTATTGCCGTCAGCCACGGCAGCTTTATCCGCCGCGCCCTCTCCGCAGCAGCCGGCGAAGAATGGACCGTGACCGTGCCGAACGCCGAACCGCTCACGATTGACGTGCCCGGCCTGTTCGCGTGGGACTCAACCAAGCAGTTCGACGAGGCAGGTCGCCTTGTTTGGTAAAGCACAGTTTGGTAAAGGACAACCCGGTAGCGGTCGCTCCGGTGCTCGCGTGTGGCGGCTGATTCTCTGGCCCGTCACGGCGCTGTACTGCGCGACGGTGGCGAGTATCGTGTTTGCCCCCGTGCACGTGGACGATAACGAGATGGGCGGCCGCCTGGCGCAGCTGCTGGATACCGGCCACG
>CALGXU010000124.1 GCA_937935205.1 uncultured Rothia sp. | reverse complement strand
CCCCGGTATTTTCCGGTGGCCACGGCGGGGCGGCGAACCTTCTCGGTTCTGCCGCCCCGCTTTTTCTGCCCCTTTATGGCTCGGCAGGTTGCCCCGATAGTTTTCGGGAACATGCTGAGTCGAGACTTTTTTCCGTTATCCGCCTCGTTATCAGGAGAGAGTATGCCTCGTTCTTTTGACGACACCCAGCCTGCAGAGGCGCCCCCTGTGGTTGAGCGTCAGCCGATTCTGGCGGACCGCAGCTACAGCATCATTCTGGAGACCTTTGAGCGGCGTCTGCGCCTGGGTGAGTTGCGTGTGGGTGATAAGCTCCCGTCCGAGCGTGAGCTGGCGGCACGGCACGGTATTTCGCGCCCCTCGGTCCGTGAGGGGTTGAGGGTTTTGAACGCGCTGGGTCTGATTCGTTCCAGCACCGGTTCGGGACCGAAGTCGGGCGCGATTATCATTTCTGAGCCGTCGGATGCGCTCAGCTGGGCGCTGCGCATGCACATTGCGACCCGTAGCCTGCCGGTGAAGGACGTTGTCTCAACCCGCCTGCTGTTGGAGGGTCCTGCGGCACGTGCGGCAGCTGCGGCGCCGGATTCCCCGGAGCGTGAAGCGGCGCTGGAGCGGGCGCGCGTGCATCTGGCGGAGATGGATGAGCAGATCAGCGATGAGCGTTTCCATTTCTGCGATACGCGTTTTCACTATGAGCTGTCGAAGCTTGGCGGCAATATTGTGCTTGATACGGTGATTGACTCTCTGCACATGGCGACGATGAGTTATGTGCAGGAGGCGGTTCCTTTCTTGAAGGATTGGGAGGCGGTCAAGCGCACGTTGCAGCAGCAGCATTACGGCATTATTGAGGCGATTGCCTCTCACGATGAGCAGGCGGCCTACGAGCGGGTGTGCGAGCACATTACGTGGTTTTATTCGCTGTCTGACCGTGCTGCGGAGGAGCGGGCGCGGCAGCATCCGGCGCGGGATATTCTGCACGAGGATTTGTGCCACGAGAACGTACATGATGAAGACGCACACAACGGGTAAGGTGCGCCTCTCAGCCTCATAACCCCACATAGCTAAAGGGCGGTGCCTCGGAAGGTCATTCTTCCGGGGTACCGCCCTTTAATCCATAAGCTCTTTTACATGCATTCTTATAGGTGCTACACGTCATAAATACATCTTGTGTGTCTATTGTACGGGGGGGGGTTGTCCTCTATCATACTTAGTAATCGGCTCATGATGCTTCTACTCCGCAAAACGCAGGTTCACACCATATAGCTGGTCTGTAGATAGCCCTCACGATACGCTCGTATCGCTGCCGGTTCTCGCCCATCAATGATGCTTGAGAAAGGTGAAGTCCATGGCAAAGAAGCCCTTCACACCCCTCGCCCTTATCGGTATTGCCTGCTGTCTGGGTGTATCGAGTTGCTCCACCACCGTTGAAGTTAAGCAAGACATTCGCAATGTCCTGGCAAGCTACGAGAATCCCTCCCCGGATATTAACGTGGCCCTCGTCAACGAGGTCAAAAAGTGCATGAGTGAGAAGTCCTTCACCTACTCCGGTAGTCAGAACATTATTTCCGGTGCCTCCGTTCTTGAACTTGCGATGAGTGATGCCTACCTCCCCAGCGAAGAAGCGGCCACCCGAGGGTACTTATTCACCCGGCAGGACAACGCTAGCTCCAGCAATGAACCCGCGATGGAAAACCCGGCATATCGCAAGGCGTTCCAAGGTGACCCCCAAGCCGCAGACAGCAAAACTGTCACCATCACGCTGAGTAACGGTGCCCAGGTCGGCATGGCAACAGATTCATGCCTGGGACGTGCGGCAGAGGCTGTCTTCGGCTCAACAGAAAACTACCTCAAATACACCAACTTCATTAATGAGCTCACCACGGGTGGATCCAAAAATAACGCGGTAGAAGAAATGGGGAAATACTACCGCGATGACACCACCTACGGTGCATGCATGAAAGAAAGCGGATACGCCGACATCCAGCACTTCGGAGATGCTCCCAGCTACGCACAGAAAATCTGGGGTAAGTACAAGGCAACCAATGCCGCCGCTAATGCGGAAGAGCAGGCCCTAGCTCATGCTGACTACAACTGCCAAAAGTCCACTGGAATCCTGACTAAAGCACAGAATATCTACTACGAAAAGGCTGCGACCTGGCTCAATGAGCATGAGCCGCTCATCCTTGAAGTACGCGACATCGAACGTCAGGCCCAGGAGCGTGCCGCAGCTCTACTCAACGGCAACTAGCCAAGGGCAACTAGCCAAGGGCAACTAGCCAAGGGCAACTAGCCAACGGTAAATAGTAAACGCTGATTCCTCGTTGGACATTTTCTAGCGAGATTTTTCCACCGATCCTCTGCTCTCAACCGCTTTCACCCGCGGATGAGAGCAGAGGATACACCCCTTTATTCAGTCCCCGCCACGTTGTTACCCTCAGCAATTACCCCTAGTCCCACCCCATATTTCACCGCAGAAAGGTGAACCCATGAACACGCAGCAGAGTTCAGAAAACCCCCGCCGCGCCGCCACGACGGCAACCATACGCGCCTACCTGGTTCCAGTGCTCGTCATTCTGCTCGTCATCACCGGCGGGTTCTCCATCTACGCACTTAATACGGGGCTACGCACCAATGTTGAATCCAATGCGCAGCCGTCCCGCGCCGCGCAACTAACAACCCGCATCAGCACGCAGACTGTTACCCGCACCTACTCGGGAGAAGTCAGCGTGTCACCCGCTCGAAGCTACACCGTAGGAACCCCTCAAGGGGTGGTGACCAGGGACGGCGCCAAAGCGGGCACCCAGCTGAGTAACGGCTCAATTATCACCACTATCAATGAGCGTCCCATCATTGCGTTCAAGGGTAGTATTCCCGCCTACCGCGACCTTGCCGTAGGCGCACGCGGCGATGACGTTAAACAGCTCCAAGAAGCTCTGGAATCACTCGGCTACAGCATCTGGGATGAGGAAGGAAACTACGGCGAAGCAACCGCCAACGCTGTCTACCGTTTCTACCTGGATCGTGGCTACTACCCTCCCGGGGATACTGACCGAACCGAAGAAGGACGCTACAGCACCGCACTGCCGCTCTCTGAATACCTCTTCGCTGACGGCAATGAATACACCGTAGACAACAGCTGCGGCACCAAAGGCCAAACCTCAACTCCGGCGCTGTGCACCCTATCCGCGGGTGGATACCGTCTGGTACTCTCCGCGGACGGTAGCGCTCTCAGCAATGAACTCGCTGAGGGACAGAAAGTCCAGATTCTTACCGATAACGGAAGTTCGCTCGAAGGCACCCTGGGCGCGGCCCTCACACCCGAAGGCTCAACTAACGCTGACGGCGGCGCTAACGCAGGTGCCTCCAACGGTGCGCAGAACAGCGCGCGACCTAACAGCGATACCTCCGCACCGGGAGCTACCGCACGGAAACGCTACCCCATCACAATCGACTTGCCGGAAAACACGACGGCATCAACACGTTTTCAAGCAACCGTCACTCTCAACCGAGGCGCTGAAAACGCCCTCGCAGTGCTTGAAGCCGCCGTCAAAACCGAAGAAAACGGAACGCACTCCATCACCCTGGAGAACGGTCAGAGCGTTCCCGTCACCCTCGGTGTGTGCTCCGCCGGAATCTGCGAGCTTGTCAACCCCGCTGCAGAACTCAAGGCAGGTACCGTCGTGAAGCTGAAGGAGCGCTAAAATGCCTCATCACGAGACAGAACGTGTCCTCCCCGCGAGCTCTACCGCCACAAAACCTAATATCGAGTGCCACAATATTGCGCGTTTCTTCCCGCCCGCCACCTGGGCGCTCAAAAACGCGACCCTCAGCATTCATGAAGGCGAATCTGTGGCCATTACCGGCGCCTCCGGAAGCGGAAAATCTACGCTCCTCTCCATCATCGGGTTACTCGATCAGCCCTCTGAAGGTGAGCTGAAAATATTGGGCCAAAACATGGGCACCGCCAGCGACGCCGAGCGAACTGTGGCGCGCCGTGAGCACATCGCTTTTGTCTTTCAGGCGTACCACCTCATTGCTCATCTGAACGCCACCGAGAACATTGCCCACACCCTCCGGATGCGCGGCGTACCGGGCCGTCAGGCACATCAGCGTGCGTTGCAGGCACTCGAACAGGTGGGTTTGGGGCACCGTCTGGAGGTTCTTCCACGCAATATGTCCGGTGGTGAACAGCAACGAGTCGCGGTTGCGCGCGCGTTAGCCTGTGCCCCGCGTATCCTACTGTGCGATGAGCCTACAGGAAACCTCGACACTGAAAACTCTCACAAGGTGTTGGATCTGCTCCTCGCCGGCCGTGCGGAGAAGCAAAGCCTGGTCATCATCACCCATGAACCTGATATCGCGGCTCGCTGCGACCGGCAGCTACACATGGTCGATGGGATGCTCGTTAGCCCCGAACTCACTCGTCCCGAAGAACCGGCCCACCAAACGCTCATAGAACCCGTTGTCAGGGGAGGATAGATGCTAAGGAACAACCTTCACTACGCTCTCCTTGCAGTTGTTCGCCGTTGGCGCCGCAACCTGCTCACGGTACTGGCGATGCTCGCGGGAACAACCACCATCATCATGCTGGTGGGCGTCAGCGAGTCATCGGCGCTCAATACGAGCTCGCAGCTGGCCAGTTACGATTCCACCCGGCTCGGTGTGCGCCTCCAGCCGCAGACCTGGGATATACCGGAGGAGGAACTACTCTGGCGCGTTAACCAAATTCCAGAGGTTAAAGCTGCCGGTACAGTCACCGTAGATACGCAGACGACGCGTCCACAAGTGAACAGACCGGGGTATGAAGGTCAACAAGCACCCCTCGCAGTCGTTTCAGAGGCAGGTTTGAAAGCACGAGGTGCGCACATTGTCGAAGGGCACTTTGCGGAGCCTGCCCGCGAACGCCCCGGTGAGCCTACCGTCTATCTGGGCGTTGCCCTCGCGAAGGAGCTAGGGGTCAGTACCGAGCCCGGGCGGAACATAATTGAGGTCAACGGAATGCGAGCCTATGTGCTCGGCATTATCCGTGATGGCGGCAAAAACGCTGCTCTCAGTAGCGCTCTTATCCTGCCGACCACCTCCACTTTCTTACCGCAAGCCCACACCCTGCAACGCGGTATGGACGTCATCGTGAATCCAGGAAGTGCAGATACGGTCGCGGAACAGCTCAAGCAGGTACTCGATCCGCAACGCACCCCCGTTGATACAAACATTGAGATTCCACCTTCACCGGTGACTCTTCGTGCTTCCTTGACGAAGGACAGTCGAGCTCTTACGACCATCATCCTAGTGGTTCTTATCGTCTCGACAAGCTTCGGCATTGTGATGACCATGCAGATTTCGGTCTGGGAACGCCGCCGGGAAATCGGCATTAACCGTGCATTAGGGTTGGGACGGCGAGATGTGGCGGTGAGCTTCCTGGCGGAGGCAGCCCTCCTCGGGGCCCTAGGTGCTCTTGGAGGCTTCATCCTAGGTATCCTCGGTTCCTGGGTTGTGTGCCTTCTCAACGGATGGGCGCTATCTCTGCCACCCCTTATCCTGGGGATTCCTTTCCTCGGCTTGGCTGTGGGTATCGTGGCGGGTGCATTGCCCGCCTACGCGGCAACGAAGGTTCAGCCGCTTGAGCTCCTGCAATAAGTGCCCAGCTCTAAAGGGCGGTGCCCCGGAAGAATGACCTTCCGGGGCACCGCCCTTTAGCTATCTCAAAGACTTATTCAGCCCGAAATATAGAGTTTAGAACTTCGTGCCGGTCAGACGCTCATACGCCTCAACGTAACGGGCACGAGTCTTCTCCACAACCTCCTCAGGCAGGTGCGGCACGTTATCCGAACCGTCCCAACCCGACTCCGGGGAACGCAGCCAGTCACGCACATACTGCTTATCGAAGCTCGGCTGCGCACGACCCGGCTCGTACTGCTGAGCGTCCCAGAAACGCGAAGAATCCGGGGTCAGAACCTCATCACCCAGGGTAATCTCGCCGCGGTACGAATCGGTACCGAACTCCATCTTGGTATCCGCCAGAATAATGCCCTGCTCGCGAGCAATCTTCTCCGCAGTGGTGTACAGGCTCAGGCTCAGCTCCTCCAGGCGCTCACCCACCGGCTGACCCACCTCAGCGTACAGCTCCTCACGGGTCACCAGCTCATCATGCTCACCCACCTCAGCTTTACCGGTCGGAGTGAAAATCGGGGTGTCCAGGCGGGAACCATCCACCAGACCCGCAGGCAGCTTCACACCAGCAATCTCACCGGTCTCGTTATACGCCGCCAAGCCCGAACCGGTCAGGTAACCGCGCACAATGCACTCCACCGGGAACATATTCAGGGAGCGGCAAATCATCGCGCGACCAGCCACAACATCCGGAACGTCGGTGGACAGCACGTGGTTCGGAACCTGCTTAAGCTGCTCAAACCACCACAGGGACATCTGAGTCAGAATCTTGCCCTTATCCGGGATCTCGGTAGGCAGAATACGGTCAAAAGCGCTAATACGGTCCGAGGCAACAACCATGACCGAACCGGCACGCAGCTCAGCGTCATCATTGACGGTCAAGCCGGTAGCGTCAAAACGTTCCTCATTCGGAACGTACAGGTCGCGGACCTTACCGGAATAAATGTGAGTCCAGCCAGGGATTTCCAGGGGGTTAGAACGAGAAGTCATGAGAATTTCTCCTGATGAGGTGGTGTGATGTGGATGCAAAAAGTCTGTGTAATTACAATACCGCGACAGGCACGGCTCCCGATAGTGCCAAGCAGTCACCAATATGGCACAATCTTGAGGCAAAGAAGCGACCGGCTCCCCCACCCTCAAGCGGGGAAGCCGGTCACGTTAAGGTTTTAGCTACGCGGAGCGGGAATGTGGATGCGGTTCTCCACAGCCTTCAGCGCAATATCGGTGCGGTACTGCGCGCCAGCCCAAGAGATAGCGCGAACACCCTCGTAGGCGGCGTTACGGGCGGTAGCCAGGTCGTCGCCGAGAGCAACAACAGCCAGCACACGACCGCCAGCGGTCAACACACCCTCCTCGGATGCGGCAGTGCCCGCGTGAATCACGTGCACGCCCTCCAGGGCATTCGCCTCATCCAGGCCGGAGATGACGTCACCCTTGCGGGGAGTGTCCGGGTAGTTCTCGGCAGCCATGACCACGTCAACTGCGGTGCGGGGATCCCAATCCAGCTCGGTACCCTCAGAAATTTCACCGCGAGCAGCCGCACGCAGCAGCTGGCCCAGCGGGGTGCGCAGACGCGCCAGAACCGCCTGGGTTTCAGGGTCGCCAAAGCGGGCGTTGAACTCGATAACGCGCACGCCGCGGCTGGTCACAGCCAGACCGCAGAAGAGCACGCCCACGAACGGGGTGCCGCGCTCAGCCATACGAGCCACGGTCGGGCGTGCCACCTTCTCCACGACCTCCTGCACGAAGCCCTCGGGCAGCCAGGGAAGCGGGGTGTAGGCGCCCATACCGCCGGTGTTCGGGCCCTCATCGTTGTCAAAAATGCGCTTGAAGTCCTGAGCCGGGGACAGCGGCAGAACGTTCTTACCGTCAGAAATGACGAAGAGGGACACCTCGGGGCCGTCCAGGAACTCTTCGATGACCACGGTGCCGCCAGCATTGAAGCAAGCCTGAGCGTGCTCCAGCGCCGCGTCGCGGTCCTCGGTCACCACAACGCCCTTACCTGCAGCCAGGCCGTCGTCCTTCACCACGTAGGGTGCGCCAAACTCGTCCAGTGCCGCCTGCGCTTCATCGGCGTTCGTTGCCACGTAGGCGCGAGCAGTCGGCACGGAAGCCTCTTCCATGACCTGCTTAGCGAAAGCCTTGGAACCTTCCAGCTGCGCGGCAGCTGCGGAGGGGCCGAAAACGTCAAAACCCGCCTCACGCAGTGCATCGGAGACACCTGCGACCAGGGGCGCCTCCGGGCCAATAACGACCAGGTCGGCGTTCAGTTCGCGTGCCAGGGCGGTTGCCTGGGCGGGGTCATTCGCATCAATTGCGTGGACGGGAACATCCTGGGCAATACCGGCGTTGCCGGGGGCGCTGTGCACCTCAGTTACCTCAGGGTCGCGCAGAAGCGCTCGAATAATTGCGTGTTCGCGGCCGCCGGGGCCCAGTACCAAAACCTTCATGCTATTTAGGGTACCCGGTACCACACTAAAAATGTGAGCTGAGCGCACTAAAAATGCGGCTCTTCTCATGTAGCGGCACATTCGCAAGAATGCACGCTCAAGAAGAGCCGCACGGCCCGGTAACCGAAGCTACCGAATCAAGCTAAACCTTAGATGAGGGCGGTAATAGCAGCCAGGCCACCGAAAACAATACCGGGGGCGTTCGCGATGATAATCGGAACGTCCTTCTTGGGGCGCCACAGACCGTACAGAACCCACAGGGTGCAGTTCACAGCAGCAACCAGAGGCTGAATCCAGTCACCCTTGTGACCGTTCAGGTTACCGATAATCTGCGGGAAGTAGAACACGTACATGAGCACTGCAGTCACAGAAGCAACGCGAGCCAGGATGGGGAAGAACTTTGCGTGGAATTCAGATTCTGCGCTCAAACCGCCCTTGGGGGAGCTGTTCTGTGCGGAGGTGTTTGCGGAGGTGTTGTTCTGCTCTGCCATGGGTGTACTCCTTTACATGGTTTGCCGCTCACCAATCAAGGATCACCGATCAAGAGTGAGTTGAGGGATGAGGGGCACTAAGGATGCATACTCGTACCGGGTCGCGTCTAAGTCGCGTCTAACTAGTTTCGCCTAGATGCTAGTTTCGTCTAGATGTGGGGGGCCCGGGGCTGCATCAATTTCCTACTGGATACATTACGCCCGTTCTCAGACCGCGTGTTGGGTAGCGTCGGAGATGATTTTGCGTTTGAGAAGATACACTCATAGCTCATCGATTGACGGGGTGGGGGTTTGCTCATCTGCCGCTGCCTTGGTCATCGCCGTATTCGTGAGGCGGTACGTCGAGGCGCCGGAATGGTTCGTCGGGCGTCGATCGTGGTCGGTCCTATGCGGTGCTGGGTTTTTCGGTGCGTGCGGGCTGTGCCTCGCTCACGTACCTCGGTTTTACCCGTTGCGCTTGAGCACACTTCAATTATAAAAATGAATTATTCATAACTTCAACCCATAGTGAACGTGAATCTATTCACACGCCCCCCCAACGATGTCTGCCCCGTTCTTGCCTGCGCACCGCTGACCACAAATAGGGTCAAGCCGCACGCCCCGTTTAAACTAGAAGAATGACCAACAGCACCACCCCACAGGCAACCACTCACACCACCAGCCAGAGCAGCGCCTTCGACGTAGAACTCGCGCAGCTCACCCGCAATAACCTTGTTGAGGCGCGCCACCGCGGCCGCCTCATCCTGCTGGGCCCCGACGGCGAGGTGCAGCTAGCCCTCGGTGATATTCACGAGCCCTTCTACCTGCGCTCCGCCGCCAAACCGCTGCAGGCCATCGGGTCCATGAAGGCAGGCGCTCCCCTGCGCGGCTCCCAGGTCGCCATCGCCTGCGGCTCGCATCGAGGCACCTTCGAGCAGATGCGCGCCGTGCAGGACGTACTCACCCAGGGTAGCACCGATACCAACCCGCTCACCCCGGCACACCTGGCGCTCAAGCCCACGCTCCCCTCCGATCAGCAGGCACGCCAGGCAATGATTCAGGCAAACCTTGCCGCTACCGCTCTGGCGCACCCCTG
>CALGXU010000123.1 GCA_937935205.1 uncultured Rothia sp. | reverse complement strand
TGTTTCAGTGACTGAGACCATATCTACCTTTGGTGCGGAATCCCAAATTGTGGTCACGTGTGAGAAATTCAACAGATCGATTTGGCGCGTCATTCCGGGAACTTTGAGGTTGAGGGTTTAGCTTCCCATGCGCAATTTTCGTTTTTCTGAAGCTGCACTCGCTTGACTAGGAGTAAAGCTAAAACACTGCGGTGCAAATTCCGAAAACCTGAACATTTATCAATGCACACAGGTGTAAAGAAATATGAGTCTAAGCTTGAACCTTTAGCAAAAAATCGGTGCCCTGAATCACAAACTCGTTTTGCGTTCGCCCAAAAGACTATGTAGGGTATGGGGATTATCTGAGAGTTTCCTGAGAATTCCTGCCAGAAGATCAAGGCCCACCCGGGCACACCCTCAGATGAATATTTCACTCACGTCCGTGTTTGTTCATACAAACGCACTCACTCAAACAAGCCGACACGAACGGAAGAAAAACATGACCACAACTGCATCCAAAAACCCGGCACAGCGCCCGACAAACCGCCGCCGTGCCACCATCGCTGTCTCCGCAGCACTGGCAACCGTCATCACCGGCGCGAACCTCCCCGCGACCTTCGGTGCCACCGCCTCCACCCGCAACGTATCCGGTACCACCTGCGTCGACGCAGGCTACCGCACCGTGCCGACCCTCGCGAACCTCACCAACGTCGCGCCCGGTCCGACCTGCTACTGGAACCCCGACCAGCAGGCACAGACCATCAACACTCTCGCACCCGTCAACTCCTCCCTCACCAAGGAGCAGCTGACCACCACCGAGAACACCTCGCCCCTCAGTGGCAAGCTTGCCCGCGATTCCTTCGCTGCCAAGAAGCTCACCGGTACCGAAGCTGTCGCGCCCAACAGCAGCGAAATCAGCCGCACCTTCCTCGAATACAGTGCCGATGCGGGCAACCACCCCGTCACCACCGCCATCAACGCGGGCACGGTGAAGAAGGACCGCGCACAGACCGTCGGCGGCCACGAGAACATCCCGACCCTCGCCGTGAACTCCGCGAACCCGCACCAGGAGTATGTCGAGGTCGTCTCCCGCGACCAGCGCGTCAATGCTAACGCGGAGAACAAGCGCATCCTCACCGGCGGCGTCCCGATCCCCAAGTGGCTTGCCGAGGACCACGGCCTCTCCGGCGACCAGTCTGTCGCCCTGTACGATGAGGCGACCGGCATTTGGCGCTCCTACTTCAAGTTCGTCAAGGACGCAGACGCGCAGACCTACACCAGCACCGCCCGCGTGCAGGTGGGCGGGGGCAACGCATCCACTCCCAAGAGCGCCAAGATTCAGTACGACAACGTCGGCCGCGGCAACGCAGGCCAGACTGTGCAGATTAGCGCACCCGTAAGCATCGACGCGAAGTCCGGCAACGCCCGCACCTCCTACCCGATTGCTCGTGGCGCGAAGTTCCGCCTCGCCAAGAATGTACCCGGCGCGTCCATCGACGCGAACACCGGCGTGATTACCTACAAAATCCCGGCAGGCACCAAGGGCACCGTGGACATCCCCGTCGCGGTTGACTACCCGGCAACCTACCATGTGTCCTCCGGCGGCTACATGCTCGCTAAGCCGAACTTCGGCGGCGTGGGCGAAGACAACTACTGGCTGACCCTCAAGAACGGCACCTCCTCCGTGGTGGGCATGGCGAATGAGCTCACCCAGATTGGTGTGGACGAGCTCAAGGCAGGCAAGATCAACCACATGGTCTCTATTACTGCCGCTGACTATTCCTCGCTGACT
>CALGXU010000122.1 GCA_937935205.1 uncultured Rothia sp. | reverse complement strand
CTCTGCTGCGAGGGATGCACCCACCTTGAGCTCCGCCAGGGCATCGGGTCCTGCGCTGACTGCCGCCAGCTCCTCCAGGACGCTCTCACGCTCAGCGGTCAGCTCGGGGAATGAAAGGTCAGCAAAGCAGACGGGCGCGTTGCCTGCGGGGGCGGGAGTTTTACCTTCGGACGGGGGAAGAAGAATCAGCATCTCTCCAGTGTACCCGCGAGGGGTGGTGTAGTTGTGAGGCCCAGTGTAGTTGTGAGGGAACCTGCGGAAATAGCCACCTCCGGGGTGTGCGTATAATGGGTTGGGTGAAACGGGCCGTCCGGGCAATCGCGAGGCACACGTGCTTCGAGGAAAGTCCGGGCTCCACAGCACAGGATGGTGGATAACATCCACTCGGGGTAACCCGCAGGCCAGTGCCACAGAAAGTAAACCGCCGCGGTTCGCTGCGGTAAGGGTGAAAGGGTGGTGTAAGAGACCACCAGCGGGCGCGGTGACGTGCCCGGCTAGGTAAACCCCATTCGGAGCAAGGTCAAACAGAATACGCCATGGTAGGGTAGTGCGCCCGATCCCCGTCAGCTTCCTTCACGGAGGTGGGGTGCGTATTCGGGTAGGCTGCTTGAGGCGTGCGGCAACGTATGTCCTAGATAGATGATTGCCTCGAAACGCCCCTTCGGGCGGCGTTTTAGACAGAACCCGGCTCATAGGATGACCCGTTTCGCGCTACGTCGGCTGATGGAAAACATCATCGGCTGGTGGAAAAACGAAGACCGCGAATGCGCTTTTAGAGTGCATTCGCGGTCTTCGTTTTAAAATTCTCGAAAGGTCGGTCTGAGCCTCAGAAGAGCTCGTGATTAGTGGCCGAACGGATCCGGATCAACACCGGGCATCCACGAGTTACCGTCGACGGTCCAGCCTTCCTTCTTCACGACCTTCTTCATCTTGCCGGTCCACTTCTTGTTCAGACGGTTCACGTACAGCTTGCCGTCCAAGTGGTCGGTTTCGTGCTGCATGCAGCGTGCGAACCAGCCGGTCGCCTCAAAGTGGACGGGGTTGCCGTGCTCGTCAAGACCGTTCACGGTCACCCATTCGGCGCGCTTGAGGGGGAAGCCGTAACCGGGGAAGGACAGGCAGCCCTCTTCCTCCTCGTAGGGGTCCGGGTCGGCGGTAGAAATCTTGCCCAGGGTCAGTACCGGGTTGATGATGCAGCCGCGCGGGGGAACGCCGTCCTCATTCTCCATCTTGTAGGTGAAGATGCGCAGGCCCACACCAATCTGCGGTGCCGCCAGGCCCACACCGTTGGATGCGTCCATGGTCTCGTACATGTCAGCCACGAGCTCCTTGAGCTCATCATTAAACTCGGTGACGGGTGCCGCGGGGCGGTGCAGAACGGGGTTGCCGTGAATAACGATGGGGCGAATAGCCACGGAATTATCCTTTGCTTGTGTTGAACGGGAACTGTTGAGTGGGAACTTGCCGGGTGCGCCTGTGTGGGTAAACCGGATTGAGGGTAAGCGAAAGGGTCGTTACGGATAACCATAACGACCCTTTCCATCGGGGTGATCGACGGGGGTTGAACCCGCGACCTCCTGGACCACAACCAGGCGCTCTGCCAACTGAGCTACGACCACCATGTGCTTCGCTTGGTTTCCCTTGCGATATGCAACGGATACTACTGTACAGGAGATTCAGAAACCTGCCAAGTTGAAAAGCCGTGATGCTCGTTACATGCTGTGCTCGGTGTAAACCGCAGGGGAGGGGAGCCTGTCTAGGCCCCTCACCTCGCCCCGAAAATCAGCCCGCAGGAACTGCCCGCGGTAGAGCCGAAAAGCGAAGCTTACGCCTCAGAAGCGGATGCCTCAGCCTCGCGCTCAGCCGCCTCGCGTGCGGCACGCTCAGCCTCCACCTCACGCGCAATCTGCGCCGAAGCAATCGCATCAGGGCCCTGCGGCACAAAAATAGCGCGGCGGTAATACTTCAACTCATCAATTGAGTCCTTGATATCACCCAGTGCGCGGTGGTTACCGGTCTTCGCCGGGGCGCTATGACGAGCCGCCGGGTACCAGCGCGCCGCCAGCTCCTTAATGGTCGACACATCAATCACACGGTAGTGAAGGTGCGCCATAACCTCGGGCATGTAGCGCTCCAAGAAACGCTTATCCATACCCACCGAGTTGCCGCCCAGCTGCGCCTTGCCCGCCACCGGAACATACTTCTTGATGTAGCGAAGCACCTGCTCCTGCGCGTAATCCATCGACACACCGTGCTCAATATCGGGCAGCAGACCCGAAGCCTCATGCATCGAACGCACAAAGTCATTCATGTTCTCCAGCGCACCGGCAGGAGACTCATCACCGGGCTTAATGACGAACTCAACGCCAGAACCCAGAATGTTCAAATCGGCATCCGTGACCAGAACGCCCACCTCGACGAGAGCGTCATTCTCCACGTCCAGGCCGGTCATCTCGCAGTCAATCCATACAATACGTTCACTAGAAATACTCACCCTCCCACTCTACCCCCAAACGCCGCCGCCCCGGCGAACAGCACGTCACAAAAGGGCACATCGGGGCACATCGGGCATAAGAGGATGCGCAAACGGGCAACAGCAGGGGAAAACCCCACCAGTCTGCGTGCCCTCCAGCGTGCCCTCCAGCGTGCCCTCCGGTGCGTCCACGGGCGTCGTCGCCACAGCGATTCTCACAAGTGCAACCAAGGGCTCCGGTATGATAAAAGCCAGAACGACGATGCAGACAGAAAGGGAGTTATGCGCGCATCAAAGGAGCTAGCACACCGGCTCACCGCCTCCGGCGCACACGACGCACCCCTCTCACCCAAACTCTTGGACTACGTCAATAATCACCGTCTGCGCACGCTGATTATCGGCACCATCGGCTCCATCATGGTCACCCTCGGCTCCTACGCCGTCGGCTGGCTCGCCGACAGCTCCACCTTCTGGCGCTACGACATTATCCGCGCCATCCGATTCGAAGCCGCATGGGTCATCACCGGCATTATCATGCTCGCCCTCGGCGCCATGATCATGTGCCGCGAATGGCTGCGCATCTACCAGAAAATGGGCGACTGGAACGAACCCAACACCATGCGTTGGATGATTGCAGTCATCATCAGCTGGTCCCTGCCGCAGGTCTTCGCCTTCACCATCTACAGCCGCGACATGTTCTCCTACTACGGCCAGGGCATGGTCATGGAGCACGGCCTCAACCCGTACAAGCACGGCGTCTCCGAAATCTCGAACTTCATGCAGAACGGTGCGGACCCCATGTGGGCGGAATCCCCGCCCCCGTACGGACCGGTCTCCCTCAAACTTGAAGAGTGGATTGTGCACCTGGCGGGGGAGAACATTGACCTCTCCCTCTTCTACTTCCGCCTGCTCTCCGTGCTCGCGGTCATCGGCATCCTCTTCTACGTGGCAAAACTCGCCAAGGCACACGGCTTCAACCAGGTCCGCGCCCTCTGGCAGATTGGCCCGAACCCGCTGTTCATCGCATCGTTCATTGCCAGCGGCCACAACGACTCGCTCATGACCATGTTCATGCTCGGCGGCCTCTACTACGCCAAGCGCTACCGCGACACCTGGTGGGGTGGCCCGCTCGGCGTGACCTTCGTAGCCCTCGGCGTCGCCGTCAAGCCGCTCGCCCTCGTGGTGCTGCCCTTCGTGGGTCTGCTCTGGGCGGGTAAGAACGCCTCCTGGCCGCGCAAGTTCATCTTCTGGGCGCTCTCCGGCGTGCTGATGCTCGCCGAAATGGCGCTCATGGGCTGGGTAACCGGACTGGAATTCGGCTGGATCAAGGCGCTGTCCACCACCGGCGGCCAGTACATCTGGTACACCCCCTTCGGCCTGCTCATCGGCGCCGCCTCCCTGTTCGTTCAGGGTGAGGCCTTCGACATGATTCGCAAGCTCATCGAGACCGTCGGCAAGGGCATCGGTATGCTCGGTGCGGTAGCAATGGCATTCGTCGGCCGTGACCGCAACATCGTGCGCCACGCCGGCCTCGCGATCCTGTTCATGCTCCTGTGCAGCCCCATGATTCAGCCCTGGTACCTGCTCTGGGCCATCCCGATGCTCGCCGCAACCGGCCTGCGCTCGCACTTCCAGCTCATGTGGTACTTCATCACCACGCTGTTCTTCATGGCGTACGGTGTGAGCGACCAGCTGAACGTCTCGCCCTACCTGCGCGATTTCAACCAGGACATGGGTCGACTCATCGCGACGGTCATCTGCCTGGGCTACATCATCTACCTGGTCACCCTCGACCCGGCAACCCGCCGCATGGTGTACTTGAGCCTGCACCCCACGCAGATTCGCCGCACCACCATCCGCCTGTGGTGGCAGCTGTTCCCCGGTGCATCAAGCCGCCGTGCACGCCGTCGCGAGGTGAAGAAGGCAGAACGGGAAGCCGCCAAGGTAGGCTCCTAGCGCGAACATCCGGTGGGGTAGTCCCTGCCTGAGACGTGCTGTGCATGAGAAGCATAAATTCTCATGTACCCTAGAGGAAGGCCCCAGTAGCTCAGAGGATAGAGCAGGAGCCTTCTAATCTCTTGGTCGGGGGTTCGATTCCCTCCTGGGGCGCCACATAGAAAAACCGCCCCGCACCCTAAACTCAGGGTGCGGGGCGGTTTTCTTTATGCTTTTACGTTGGTGCGCCGCGAGGTGCCGGGAGGCTATTTCTTAGTCGGGACTATTTCTTGGTAGGGTTCGTGTCCTTGCAGGAGTTGAGGACGCGCTCCATAACCTTCTTCTCGTCCGCGGTCACCCACAGCTTGTACTTCGCCTTCACATGCACCTGGCGTGCCACGTAGGTGCAGCGGTAGGCGGTGTTGCTCGGCAACCATTCGGAGGCGTCCGCATCGGACTTCTGCTGGTTTGCCGGGCCGTCTGCAGCGAGCAGGTTTTCCGGGTCGTTCGCCAGCTGGCGGCGCTGCTCTGCGGTCAAATCCTGCGCGCCGGTCTGCCATGCGTTCGAAAGAGCCACCACGTGGTCAATCTGCACTGCCGAGGAGGTCTTCTTGCCGCGCTTGAACTCGATGGTCTTGCCGGTGTACGGGTCATCCAGAGTGCCACTGATGACGGTGCATGCGTGGGTCCTGACCTTGAAACGAACATTGGTCAGGTCGCGGCGCAGAATGTCGTCGCGAGTGTTGCACTTGTTACCGTCAACGTCATCCCAGGCGGGGCCGAACTGATCACGAGAGTAGCCGTTCTTCGACGCGCGATCCTTCACCTGCAGGGACGCCAGCTCGCTCCTCGCGGTCGCCAGATCCGGTGCGAGCGCGGTCGCGGGGTCAACCGCCTTGTACGGGTTCTTGACCTCGGCGAGGGTTTCCGTCTGAACGTTGGTCTCTTCATCATCGGTGGCGGAGGTGCTCTTATCGGAGCCGAGCAGGCCGTCCACGCCGTTCTTGCTCACGTAGACCAGACCAATAATCAGCACGATCACGGCAAGCACGGCGAGCAGACCGTAAATGAGGCGCTTCTTCTTCGGGTCCATCGAGTCGGGCAGCTTGGGTAGGTTGCGCTGCAGCTGCTGAAGTTCCTGCAAAGAAGGCAGGTTCTTGTTCGCGGGCTTTTTGCTCACGGATTCTCCAAGGCGGGTAGACGGGATGCGGCTGAGTGCACCGCATCATCAAGGATAGAGTGCGTGGGGCTGAAATAGTTAACTTGAGGGTAAAAATAGCCGTCCCGACGCTGAGATACCTATCACGGATACCAGTTACGATGCCGGATGGGGTGGGGGGAGCGGTCGTCATATTTCTACAGGGAGCGTGTTGCCCGAGGGCAAATTTTGAAAAAATGGGGCAAAAAGTTCAAAAAATCTATCCACAGGCGGTACTCAAAACCGCACAACGCGAGGTTATCCACAGATGCGGCGGTCGTCGGGTGCAGCGCCGGCTCAGCCCTGGCAAGGTGAAGGAACCCACCCACTAGTTTCTAAGGAGAAACCATGAGCGATACCATCCTAATCCGCGGATTCACCGCCTCCGACCCGGCACTGAGCACCCTGCCCAACGGGGTGCCCGTCGTGAACTTTCGCCTCGCCAGCACCCCGCGCTGGCAGGATGCCACCGGCACCTGGAAAGAAGGCACCACCAACTGGTACACCGTGAAAGCCTACCGCCGCCTCGCGCAGAACATCGCCACCTCCATTGAGAAGGGTCAGCCGCTGGTCGTGAGCGGCCGCCAGCGCATTAGCCGCTGGAACCGCGAAGACGGCACGCAGGGCACCACGGTAGAAGTGGATGCCCTCGGCATCGGTCACGATCTGAACTACGGTACGAGCACCTTCGCCCGCACCGTGGAGAAGCGCACGGTCAACGAGGGAGCCATGCAGGGTGCGCCTCAGCAGGAGGCACCGCAGTATGTATCTGCGCACGCACCCCAGCAGAATGCGGAGGCGCCGGGCGTGACCGCTCAGGGCGCCCCTGCGCAGAACGGGGGAGCGCAGAACGGGGGAGCGCAGAACGGGGGAGCGCAGAGTGACGAACCCCCCTTCTAAAAGTGCTCCCCGGATGCTTGCATAAACGCGGGTGCATTGGGATAATGGAGCATTGTGTTGACATCGGGCACGCCCCTGCCGCAGGGGGAAGAGCGACCAACGATGTCAACCTTCGGGCACCAATCCTGTCCGAAGCATGAAGTTTTCTGTCCCGCAGTGGGGCAGAGCAATCTGAGTCTATTTGACCTGCGGCAGATGACTCTGGAGATCTACAACTATGCAGACTCTTGACTTCCTCGACAAGAAGTCCCTCCGTGACGACATCCCCGCATTCGGCCCCGGTGACACCCTGAACGTTCACGTTAAGATTGTTGAAGGTAAGAACCACCGTATCCAGGTCTTCAAGGGCTTCGTCGTTGGCCGCCAGGGTGCAGGCGTTCGCGAGACCTTCACCGTCCGCAAGGTTTCCTTCGGCGTTGGTGTTGAGCGTACCTTCCCCGTTCACTCTCCCTCCATCGAGAAGATCGAGGTTGTGACCCGCGGTGACGTCCGTCGTGCAAAGCTGTACTACATGCGCGACCGCCACGGTAAGGCTGCTCGTATCCGCGAGAAGCGCGAGTTCTAATCTTTATAGATACAGAATTCTGTTGCGAACCGCTCCCCAACCGCATTCCGCGGGCAAGGAGCGGTTTTTGCATATTCTGAAGAACCTTGCCGCTCTCAGAAAATAAAAGCCCAAGAGCGCAAGCACTCTCGATACAATAGCTAGGTACCGTTTCACTCGAGCTAGGTATCTCTCAAACGAAAGGCTCACTCCAGCATGGCAGACGATAAGAACACTGCGAACACCAGCCCCTTCCCTGAGGGATACCAGCCTCAAAGCCGCCGTGAGCGCCGCGAAATGGAAGAGTACACCGCGCGCCTCGCCGCCGAAAAGGCAGCAGCTGAGAAGGCGGCTACCGAACAGAGCGCGACCGAGAAGGCTACCCCCTGGGCGGCATCCACGGGCGCTGCTGAGGCGACCGAAAGTGATACCAAGAGCACCCGCGAGGTGGTAGCTAGCGCCGAGGCGAGCGCCGCCTCCACCGGTACTTCTGAGGGTGCCGCCGCGAAGGACGCGAAGAATACCGAGCGCGAAGAAGCCAACGAAGAGGACGCATCCACAGACGTCACCAAGGACTTCTCCGAAATGACCCCCAGGGAACGCCGCAAGGCAAAGCGCGCCGAACAGGCAGAGCTGACCTACTCCCAGGCGCAGGAAGAAGGCCGCCTCGGCGAATGGCTCTGGGTGCAGGCACGCGAGGGCGGCACCGTCATCCTCTACGCGCTGGTCATCGCATTCCTGGTCAAGACCTTCCTGCTACGCGGCTTCTACATTCCCTCCGGCTCCATGGAGCAGACCCTGCAGGTCAACGACCGCGTGTTCATTAACGTGGCGGGCTCCTACTTCAACGAGCCCAAGCGCGGCGACGTCATCGTCTTCAAGGACTCTCAGGGCTGGATTCCCTCTACCCAGAAGACCAGTAACCCGCTCAAGGACGGCCTGTCATTCGTGGGTATTCTGCCGGATACCTCCTCGAACTACCTGGTCAAGCGCGTTATCGGCACCCCCGGTGACGTGGTTGAAAGCGATGGCACCGGCAAGATTAAGGTCAACGGTGTAGAAATCACTGAACCCTACCTGTACCCCGGCAACCCGCCCTCGGAGGTGCCCTTCAAGGTGACCGTGCCCGCCGGTAAGTACTTCGTGATGGGTGACCACCGCAGCAACTCCGCCGACTCCCGCTACCACATTAGCGACGGTACCGCGTTCATCTCCAAGGACGACGTGCAGGGTAACGTGTTCGT
>CALGXU010000121.1 GCA_937935205.1 uncultured Rothia sp. | reverse complement strand
TCATGCAGACTTCTGAGAGCGCGCCGAAGATTGAGAGCACAAGGAACACCGAGGGCGCATCGAAGATTGAGGGCGCACCGCACGCTGAGGGCGTGCCGAATGTTGAGCGTACCGAGTACCGCTCCGGTTTTTACCGCGAGGCGGGCTTTTACGATGCCCACTCGCTACCCGACTACGGTGCGCAGTCGCCGGTAACTCGCGAGGCGTTTGCCTACGATTTCTTCCCCGCGGCTGCTGGAGCTTCAACTGCCGAAACTTCAGCTACCGAGGCTTCTTCCCCCGTACCTCTGCTGGTGTGGGTTCACGGTGGCGCCTGGCGCTTCGGCACCAACCAGGCCCTACGTGACACTATCCTGCGCACCCCTGACGGGGAGCGACCCAACACCCAGGCGCTCATGCGCGCCGCTTTTCAGCAGGCAGGCTGGGCGGTCGCATCCATCAACTACCGGTATTCACATCAGGCACTCTTCCCGGGCGCCCTGCACGATGTGAAGGAGGCGGTGCGTTTCTTCCGCGCCAACGCGCACGAGTTCGGCATTGACCCGCAGCGCATTGCGGTAGCGGGCGGAAGCGCCGGCGGGCACCTGAGCATGCTGGTTGCGCATACGGGAGATTCCGCCGCCGGTAACTCTGTCCTTGGGGACTCTGCGTTTGGGAATTCTGCATTTGAGGATTCTGCGAGCGCACCCGAGCACGAGGAATACTTTGAAGGCAGGGCGGCGAGCGCCTACCCGTCCCATAGTTCGCAGGTGGCGGCGGCGGCTTCGTTTTACGGGGTCAGCGATTTGAGAACTATCTTCACCGATCGCCCCCTGGCTGGCTACGCTCTCGATCACCCTGAGGATGATGGCGCCGAATGGCGACTGCTGGGAAGCACCTACCCGGTGCCCGCAGACGCGTCTACTCTCGACGTTTCCACGGGCGAGCGGGCGGTTCCGGGTGTCTGCATCGAGCGTGCCCAAAAGAACTGGGAGCGTGCGCATCCTATTGATGCGGTACGCCCCCAGAAGCGAGTGAACCTGAAACGAGTGAATAAGTTCGAAAGTGCCTCTGCACAGGGCGTGAGCGGTGGTGCCACGCCCCTCATGCTCGTGCACGGTATTAGTGATTCGTGTGTGCCGTACCAGCAATCGGTGCGGGTGTATCAGGCGCTGCGCACGCGGCAGGTGCCTACGGATTTGGTGCTGGTTCCGGATGCCGAACACGGGGATTCGCGCTGTTTTAGCCCCGAGATTGTTCAGCAGATGCTGCAATTTCTGAACCGCACTGTCTCATCAGAGTGATTGATCAGACGGTGAATGATTCAGACGGTGATTGACCAGATGCGGGTTTAGCGAACGCGGCGGTTCACGTATTCGTGCTCAAGGCGGTAACGTTCGAGGTCATCAAAAGCAACGCGACGGTGCGTGTTAATGCGCTCGAACGGAATATCTCCGCGCTCCAGCAGGCGAACAACGGTCGGGCGGGATACGCCCAGGTAGTCTGCCGCCTCCTGCGTGGTCATCAGGCGGTCCTGGCGTACCACGCAGACATCCTTACGGTCGGCGAATGCGCGCGCTACGGAGGTGAGGGGTCCGTACATTTCGGGGGAAATCTGTACGCGCTCGCCGTCGCCGGTCACCAGGTAGAGGGTTTCTTCGGCGCTGAGGCGGTCGAAGTGGGTGCGCAGACTCGCGTGAACGAGGGCTTGGAAGAGTTCTTCGCAGCGGTGGTGAATTTCTTCCTGCTGCCCATCTTCGCAGCAATCCAACACTGCAGCACGTGTTGCCGGGTACGTCTTTGGTGATGGCATAGTCACTCCTTCGTTACTGTGTTATTCACCACTGTAGCAGTTGAACGAAACTATCGAAAGAAAGTTAAGAGGCGCAGTTAATTCGCATCTGTAGTGCATATAATTCAGATGAATATTTATTAGCTATCTATATAGCATTTGATGTTATTTATTGTATCTTAACTACCCTTTTGAGGGCCATCATTCCGCCGCTACCCACACAGGGTTCCCGCGAACAAACCCAAATATGACAAACAAAGCACACCCCAAGCCCACCGCGGGTAAGGCGAGTACACTGGATAGGATATGTCTGAGCAGAAATCCACGAAGAAACACGCAGATACTTCTAAGGCCCCCCGCACCGCCCCCACCATGGCGAGCATGGCAGCCGCAATCCACGCGGCAAAGGTACGATCCTCCGAAAAGGCTGGTGCAAAAACCGGCGAAAAAACCGCAGATAAAACTACCGAGAACAACGCGGTAAATAACGGCG
>CALGXU010000119.1 GCA_937935205.1 uncultured Rothia sp. | reverse complement strand
GAGGAGTATTTTGCCCGCGGCATGGAGTAGCCCTCGCGGCATGGAGTAGCCCTCGCGGCTTGGAGTAGCCCTCGCAGCTTGAAGTATCGGGGTATTTTGGGGTGAGTATCTCCCTCTAAATATCCCCGGTCTCGCGCATTTCCCGCATCATTTCACTTAATGTATTTTCACTTTTCCTTGAGGATATTTTTCACATATCGGCTGGTTTTAGAAATCTAGATAATTTCTTGAACCAGCCGATACAATGATGAAGGTAATGCGTTATATATTCTTCGCGTTATTTCACGAAGTGAATATACCCGCGACGGTCTAGACACTTCACCATAATTTATAGCGTTCTTTCCGAGTGCACGTCATAGAAGACCGTACGTAAGCGGAACGGGCTGAGAAATCTGCCGTTCCCAACTTCTCTTCACGTACTTCTCTTCACGCGCTTCTCTTCATGAGGGGTTACCCAAGTGTCGGCCCAAAAATAAAGATGGTGTCGCCCAGTATTGTGTGAATATTTTCCCGCTCGAATGACTGCACTTTATGAAGAACGCCCGCACGATAAATAACACCAGATAAGGAGCCCAGCGTGGCTTTTGTGAATAAAACAATGCTCCATATCGACCATTCCGAATTGCACTCTCTGCAGCAGGAAACCTCGTGGGAGACCCTACCCGAGGAAGCACGCACTCTCAGCGTTGCGGCGGCTTTCTCCCTGCTCCGCCATTTTGAGCGCGCGCAGGATCGTGGCGAGAAGGTTTTCTTCCCCGATATGTACACTCCCGTAGGTGTGGACCTGGGGTTCAACATGACTCAGCGTTTCATTGCGGTCGGTGACAATGTTCTCTTCCGTGAGGCGCTCAATAAGCTGATTGCGGCACTGGTCAATGCTGACTATCTTGAGGTCTCCCTCAGCCAGCTGCATCCGGGCAACCTGCACTACACCCTCAGCGAGGCTGGCCGTGAACTTTTGGGCACCCCGAAGGAACAGCAGGCACAGGCTCTCCTGCCGGTTCTGCCCCTCCTCAGCGGCGTGTACCTCTACTACCTGAAGCAGTTCTACCCGGTTCTGCTCTCGCACATTACGGTGCGTGAGCTTCTGCCCATCGTTCTGAGCGTTACCCCGTCCTACCCCGCGGCGGCGCCCGTGAAGATTCGCGAGCTGGTGCTGCGCGAATGCGGTTTTGTGCAGGGCTGGTACGGCCTGTCGTACCTGGAACAGCGCATTATTGAGCCGGTGATTGCTCAGGCGCTGAGCCTGCTGACCCGCGAGGGCTACCTGCGCACCAAGACGATTCACGAGCACACGGATTCTCCGCTGACTCTGTACTCGCTGTCGCCGTCGGCGAAGGACCTCGTGGAACGCTACGAAGAGACCGGCGTGCCGGCAAGCGAGCTGAGCTCCGTGCTGGCGCTGGTGAAGGATGAGGGCACCTCCATTACGGCTGAGGATATTGCCGCAACCGATGCGATGCTGACCCATATGGGCGTTCTTCTGCTCGACACCCTCAACGACCACGGCGCCGACGTGGAGCTGAGCCTTCCGAGCCTGGAGCAGGTCTTCGACCGCGACGAGCGCATCCAGCAGGCGTCCTCGAACCCCTATTTTGTGCAGATTGACGCGCAGGATTACCTCTACGATGTGCTGACCGCCCACCACTACCTTTCTGAGCGCGAGACCGTCTACTCGCTGGGTTCCGCTTTCGCGCCGGCTCTGGCGCAGATGGCTGAGCCGAGCGTTCAGAAGCTGGTGGCTTCGGCTCTGCTGGATCCTGCGGCGGTGGACGCTCTGCCGTACCCGCATCAGCTGCTGTACCCGATTCTGAAGCTCGTGGAGGAGAACCCGCGTATCTCCTACTACGACATTTACGATGAGTTGAAGATCGCCCTGGATATCCCGTACCTGCAGGGCGAGGTGGCGCCGCACCGCTATAAGCTGACCCCGCGTCTGCGTAACCGCTATTCGGTGGCGATGCACGTGCTCAAGGGCGAACGCTACCTGAACGCTCTGCGTGAGGGTACCGGTCGTACTTCCCGCAAGAACCCTGAGCGTTATGATCTGAGCGAAGCGGGTAAGGAGCTACTCAAGCGGTTCCCGGAGGGGGCTCCGGAGGCGGTGACCGCCCGCATGGCGCCGCTGCCGCCGCAGTCGCTCAAGCACAAGCTGCCTCAGGATATTGCGGCTGAATTGCAAGCTCGTGAGGAGGCTCTTCAGGCTGCCAAGGAGGCGCGTGCGGCGGAACGTCAGGCTCGTCTGGCGGCTCGTGAGGGTCGTGAGCCGTTGGCTCCGGTGCCGGGTGCTTCTCCGGCGTTGTTGGCGCGTCCGGCTGGTTCGCCGGTAGCGGCTCCTGCCCAGGTGGCTACTGTCCAGGCACCCGTTGAGGTTCCGGCGGCACCGGTTGCTGAGGCTGCCGCCCAGCCTGCTGTGCCCGCTCCCGCTGTTTCTGCACCCGCTGTTTCTGCACCCGCTGTTTCGGCTCCGGTTGTTTCCGCTGCGGCTGTTTCGGCTGCTGAGCCCTCGGCCGCGCTGCAGGTAGCTGCGGCTCAGGTACGTGAGGCGCTCAAGCGTTACCGCCAGGTCTTCCGCCGCGAGGCTTTGGCTCCGGCGCTGGCTCGGGTGTCCGAGGAGCGTTTCCGCAGCATTGGTTTCGATCTGTTCCTGATGCGCGGCTACACGGTAGAGGCTCTGGATGCTCAGGGCGTGGACGGCGTGGCAACCCCCGCCACCGGCGAAAAAGAACGTGCATTCTACGTGCGTACTCTGCGCCCGGTAGCCGGCGGCGTTCTGTCTGCGAGCGTTCAGCCGCAGGATATTACCGCGTTCTTCCTGGCGATTCACGCCCGCGGCGGTCAGCTCGGCACCTTCATCACGAACGCACCGTTCAGCGATGAGGCATACGACGAGTTCATCCGCTGCTCGACCAAGTACCCGAACATTCTGGTGGACCTGGTATCCGGCGATGAGCTGCAGGACCGCCTCATTGCGCACCGCCTCGGCGTGGTCGAGGGTGCGAACGGTCTGCTGGAACTCAACGGCGAATACTTCGCCGGCTAGCAGTTTCTAGCCTATCTGGAGGCGCCCCGGTCTTCTCTTTCCTTCGCGGTCAGGGAGAAAGCCGGGGCGTTTTCGCGTCTTTACCCCGGTGAGTTTGCCCCGGTGAGTTGTCCACAGGTAAGCCGTTTTCCTCGCATTCGGTGCCGCTCAATCCGTAATATTGCCGGTTTAGGCGACCTAAATCACCGAAATTCGTGGTTCAAGGCACACCCCTGAGTTAGGATATGAACATGAGCACTTACCAGGAACTTCCCAGCATCTACCGATTGAAGCGCTCGCTGACCGACGTCGATCAGATTGCTAACGAATATTTTGAAAAGGTCCTCGACCTGAACCCCGTCCAGGCGACCGAACTTGGTCGTAAAGGCGTAGAGACCCTGTACCCCGATTACTCGCCCGCCGGCGAGAAGGCTTTTGCGCGCCTTGCGAAGAAGACCTTGAAGAAGGTTGACCGCGTTCTGCCTATTGACGACGTTGACCTGGTCACCCTGGATGCTCTGCAGGAGCGCCTGAGCCTGTACCGCAAGCAGTACAAGGCTGGTTTTGGTGGCTGGCAGCTGAACAATATTGCGTCCGTCCCGCAGGAGGTGCGCTCGGTCTTTGATCTGATGAAGCGCAACACCCAGCAGGATTGGGAGCACATTGTTGGTCGTATGCACCGCGTGACCGAGGCGCTGGAGGGCTACATCCAGACCCTTGAGGCGGCTCGTGAAGAGGGCAAGGTTGCCCCGCGCCGCCAGGTGGATATTGTCATTGAGCAGACCGCCGCATACTACGCTCCCGGTGGTTTCTTTGACGAGCTGGCGGCTGAGGTCGCCGAGGCTGTCCCCTCCCTGAAGGATGAGGCCGCCGCAGGTGCCGAAGCCGCAAAGGAAGGCTACCGCCGCCTCAACAGCTACCTGGTGGAGAAGCTGCAGCCGGTCGCTCCCTCCCGCGACGCTGTGGGCCGTAAGGCGTACAGCCTGCACTCCCGTTCGTTCCTGGGTACCACCATTGACCTGGACGAAACCTACGCTTGGGGCGTGAAGGAGCTGGAGAGCATTATTGCTCGTCAGCGTGAGGTTGCCGAGGAGATTGAGCCGGGCGCAAGCATTGAGCGTGCAAAGCAGCTGCTCGATGAGGATCCGGCGCGTCAGCTGCACGGCACCGATGAGCTGAAGGCGTGGATGCAGAAGCTTGCCGACGCCGCGGTAGAGAACCTGGCGGGTAGCCACTTTGAAATTGGCGGCCCCATGCGCCGCATTGAGTGCTGCATTGCACCCACGAACGAGGGCGGTATTTACTACACCGGCCCCTCCCCCGATTTCTCGCGTCCGGGCCGCATGTGGTGGTCGGTTCCCGAGGGTGAGGACACGTTCACTACCTGGCGTGAAACCTCCACCGTGTACCACGAGGGCGTTCCGGGCCACCACCTGCAGATCGCTATCGCTACGGCGCTGAAGGGCACCATGAACTCCTGGCGCACGAACATGCTGTGGGTTTCCGGTCACGGTGAGGGTTGGGCACTGTACGCCGAGCGCCTCATGGAGGAACTGGGCTACCTGAAGGATCCGGGTGACCGCATGGGCATGCTGAACGCTCAGCGTATGCGTGCCGCCCGCGTGGTCTTCGACGTTGGTGTTCACTGCGAGATGCCGATTCCCAATGAGTGGGCTGAGCAGCTGGGCGTTGAGCCGGGCACCATCTGGACCTCTGAGCTGGGTTATGAGTTCTTGAAGCTGAACCTGGACGAGTCCGAGGGTCACCTGCGTTTCGAGTTCCTGCGTTACCTGGGTTGGCCGGGTCAGGCGCCGAGCTACAAGATTGGCGAG